>USPP01000007.1 GCA_900556615.1 uncultured Eubacteriales bacterium | reverse complement strand
CAGCTACCGCACCAGCGGCTACTCTTATGGTTGTCCGTCAGTATAAAGCTAAAGGATCCCTAACCGACATTCTGCTTCCTGTCGTTGCGCTGGATGATGCCGTGGGGCTCGTTGTATTTGCCGTTTCCTTTGGTATTGCAAAATCCATGAGTCAGGATATAATAAATCCGTTATCTATCGTTCTTGAGCCTTTACTTGAGGTAGGATTATCGTTGGCGTTGGGATTTATTATGGGATTATTATTTAACCTTTGTGAAAAGTATTTTCATTCCCGCTCTAAGCGCATGGCAGTTTCCGTTACTTTTGTTATGCTGACGGTCGGTATTTCCTGTTGTAAATTTCAGATTGGCGACATAAATATCGGATTTTCCTCATTACTTGCCTGTATGATGCTTGGCACGGTATTTTGCAATATTTGTGATTTATCGGAAGAGCTAATGGAAAGAGCGGATCGTTGGACGGCTCCTATACTGATCCTTTTCTTTGTAATTAGTGGTGCTGAGCTTGAATTGTCTGTTTTTTCGGATATCGCAGTTGTTATTATTGGTATGGTTTATATTATTGCCCGTTCTTTGGGAAAATATTTTGGTGCCGGTATTAGCTCGCGCTTGGTGAAGTGTGACAGCAATATTGTCAAATATCTTGGTATTACGCTGCTGCCGCAGGCTGGAGTTGCGCTCGGTATGGCAATAAAGGCGGCAGAACTTGGTACAGACGGTGCAATTGTAAGAAATATCACGCTTTTTGCAGTGCTGATTTATGAAATTGTCGGTCCTTATCTTACCAAAATCGCTCTTACGAAGGCCGGCGATATTACGGAAGAGGGCAAAACCAGCGCAAGAGAGGAAACCAAACGTGCCATTGAGGAGGCAAAAGTAAAACAGAACTTGAGGTAAGATGAATTAAAAAAAGAATAAAAAAGAATCAACGCCGTTTTTACATTGTTTTTAACGGAAAGCTGAGCGTAATAGGTAACCGGAAAGTGTTTGGTTTTTTGGTTACCTTTTTTGCGTAACAACTGTTACTGCACAAATCTACGAAAGTCAAGAACTTTTTTGAAAATTTTCATAATCCTATAGCATTTTTACAAAAGATGTGGTATAATATTTATGCCAAACCAACTTAATATGCGAAAAGTGTAATTTCTCCAAGGGATATTATACCCTTTTCGTGCCTACAATATGAATTTGATAAAAATGCAAGTTCCGTTTCTGTAGGTACGAGGGATTCCTTTCCGCAGAGTTGGTTTGGCGACTATCGGAGTTTGCGTTTTTTGTGCGGCTGCTTCGGTAGCCGCACTTTTTATTTTACTTTTTATTTTAGGAGGATACTGACATGGAAGAAACGAGACCCGATTCAACACCAATCTCCGAGAGGAAAAAGCCAAAAATCACCACGCCATTTATTGCAACGCTAATCGGTGTGCTGATTATGGTAATCGCACTGTTCTTGCCATATATGACTGCTGTAGGCGATATGGCTGAGTACATCGAGAAATATCCCGATAGAGTTGAGATTGAGTCACTTGAAATGACTGCCAGCGATTTGGCAAACGTCCCTGTTATTTCTGTTAGCAACATTATCACCGGCGTTTACGGTGAAGATGACGGACAGATTGCAAATATCATCGTAATAGTATTTTGCGGATGTCTGGCGCTGACTGCGCTTTTGGCAATTCTCAAAAAGCCAATCGCAGTTATGATTTTCGATTTGCTGACCGGAGGAGTTTTCTTCTTCCTCAATTTCTTGATGAAGGAAGATTTTATTTCAGCCGACAAATACGCTTGGGGCATTGGATATTATGCTATTCTGATTGCTGCTATCGCTATCTTTGCCGAAGCGATTTGGCTGCTCGTTACAAAAGTTAGCTTGAAGCGAGAAGCGAAAAGATTAGCAAAAGCCAATACAATGGAATAATAGAAAAGAGGACTTAGAGATGAAAAAGATACTTGCAATACTCTTAGCGGTTACGATGATGTTATCACTCGTAGCTTGCGGTGAAACCGCTAATGGTCCGACCGAAACTCCGGATGACACATCCAATACACCCCCGTCTCAGACGATTACTTCTGACAGAGATTATGATGAAACTGATTCAGCAGCCGTCCTTGGAGAAATAACCAACGACTTTGCTGATGTCACTACACAGTTAATCGAAAAGTTGGAAGAAACTTTTACTGCTGTTGGAACTACTTATGAAGACTATCAAAAAAACAAAGAACTTGTTGATGAATGGATAGAGTTAGTGCTCGCCGAGTCTGATGCTCTTTTTGCAAGAACACGAGAAAATTCTATAGCTTATTTCAAGCTCATTGCTGCTGATGATGACCACAAGTACAGTGAGTTCTGTGATGAAGCGTTGGATGAATACTACGATACAGTTTATGATGAAGCTATGGACGAGTATTATGACACACTCTATGATGATGCTATGGATGACCTTTATGATGAATACTATGATGGCATCATCGACGATGCACATGACGACATTGAATACGATGTGTGGAGCGACGCAAGAAGCGAATGCTACGAAGTTTGGTCAAATGCTCGTTCTGATATTTACGAAAAATGGTCAACTGGAAGGTCTTATGTATATGGTATGTGGTCTGCAACAAGGTCTGCATTCTGCTATAACGACATTTTTGATGTTGATGCCATTATTGTCGAATATGACAAGGAATACGCCGAAAAGGAAGCTGAAAAAGCTGAAGAAGAAGCAAAGGTATGGGTTGATTTCGATGTTCTTTATGAAATAAATGCTGATGGTGATGCTGAGGTCGTAGGTTTTACAGGAGAAGGTAATCGAATTACAATCAGCTCTGAGTATGATGGAGAAGATGTTGTTCGCATTGCGGACTCTGCTTTTGAAGATTGCGCAATGTTAGAAAGCATTATCATGTGGGCAGACATAGAGGAAATCGGAAACTCTGCATTTAAGGGTTGTACTGGTTTGACAGAGTTTAGGGTTCCAAGTGATACAGAAATAATCGGACACCACGCCTTTGAAGGCTGTGTCAATTTGGAGACATTGATTATTTGGGGTGATCCCGACATTGGCGAATATGCGTTTGCAGATTGCGTAAGTCTGACGGAAATTAGAATTGGTAGCGATACCGAAAATGTCGGCGCTCACGCTTTTGAAGGCTGTACTGGTGTAACATCTCTGATTATTTGGGGTGTTGAAATTATTGGCGACTACGCTTTTGCAGGTTGCACAGGTATTGAAGATGTAAGAATTCCGAATGATGTGCTTTCAATCGGAGATCATGCTTTTGATGGATGTAGCTCGTTGTTCTCTGTTATTGTGTGGGACGATGACACTGCCATTGGTAAGGATGCATTTGCGAATTGTCCAGAATTATATGATGCTCCGGCTGCAAGAGGAATTGTACTTGAATGTACAATGAGCGACGCTGAAAGCAATGATGATAATAATACCGAAGCAGATGAGCCTACGCAAAGTGGAGACGGTTCAGATACCATTCGCTCCGAATTTAAGGAAGCTATGGATAGCTATGAAGCATTCTATACTGAGTATTGCGAGTTCATGAAAGAGTACAGCGAGAACCCGACTGATTTGACTTTGCTTGCAAAGTATTCTGATATGCTTGTTAAGGCTGAAGAAATGAACGAAGCATTTGAAGAATGGGACGAGGATGAACTGAACAGCGAAGAGTTGAAGTATTATCTCGATGTAAACAATCGTGTAATGAAGATGCTTGTTGATGCTGTAGGCTAATATCCAAAAATGTGTTGAGAAAAAATGAGTGATGCACGGTCTTTTGACCTGGCATTACTCGTTTTTCGTTGTTGTTCACCAAGCTCGTCTGACAGATTAGGTAGGTGTCACTTCTTACTCCTTCGTCTTTTTGTGGTTGGTAAATCGTTTCCATATGCTTGATCTCCGTACCTCCGAAGATAAGAGCATTAGATTATACGGGGGATTGAAAAGGGAAAACCAGCCTGACGATATGCGGCAAACATGCAATTTTGAAATACAAGTATAGCCGATTGTAAAAGTCAACGATATAAAAAATCCGTTTTTTCAGCGGCTTTGCCTACAAAAAACACCTTAAAGTGAGCAAGGCGAGTCCGCGTGCCGAAAGGGAGCGAAGATAAGCGCGCGTATCCCCGTCGCACGGCTCTCCATGTAAAACGGAGTTTTAAATTGGCAAAAATACAAGTACGGAAGGAGATATTTTAGATTCAGAAGATTTTTATTATTTTCTGATGATTGACATATCTGTCGCACTGTGGTATACTAATTTCTGCATTACTCAAACAACTCTATCAGAGAGGATACGTTTATAAATGGAAAAAATAAAACCGCGCACCCTTTCCGGATTTATGGAGCTTCTTCCGGAAGAACAAATACTGTTTCAGCAAATGATAAAAATACTTGAGGATACCTACTCCCTTTATGGCTTTACTCCGCTGGATACACCTCTTATCGAGGCGTCGGAAATACTTCTCGCCAAAGGAGGAGGGGAAACCGAGAAACAAATATACCGCTTTACAAAAGGGGACGCCGATTTGTCGCTTCGCTTTGACCTTACCGTGCCGCTTGCAAGATATGTAGCACAGCACAGTGCGGAGCTTTCCTTTCCGTTTCGCCGTTTCCAAATCGGTAAGGTTTATCGGGGGGAACGCGCACAGCGAGGCAGATTCAGGGAATTTTATCAAGCCGATATAGATATTATCGGGGATGAAAAGCTTGATATAATGAATGAAGCGGAGATTCCCTCTATTATTTACCGAGCCTTTACACGACTTGGTTTGAAGCGCTTTAAAATACGCGTCAATAATCGAAAAGTATTAAACGGCTTTTTTGAGATTCTTGGACTTTCCGACAAATCCGGAGATATCATGCGTACCATAGACAAGCTTGAGAAAATCGGTGCTGATAAAGTTACCGAACTGCTCACTGATCTCGGTATCAGCAAGAAAGCTGCAGCGGAAATTATTAGCTTCATTTCAATTGACGGAGACAAAGCTTCTGTTTTTGCCGCCCTTGAAGCTTATAAAGGAAAAAATGAAACTTTTGATCTCGGAGCCGAAGAACTTGCTGCGGTAATATGCAGCATGGAAAACTTCGGTGTTCCGGACGAGTTTTTTACCGTTGATCTTACGATTGCGCGCGGTCTTGACTATTATACCGGGACGGTATATGAAACCGTGATGCTGGATCATCCCGAGGTAGGTTCCGTTTGCTCGGGGGGACGGTATGACAGCCTTGCGGAATATTATACTGACAGAAAACTGCCCGGAGTAGGAATTTCAATCGGTCTGACACGCCTGTTCTTTGTTCTGGGCGATCAAAACATGCTTAACAGAAAATTCCCCTCAGCCCCGGCAGATGTTTTGATAATACCCATGACGGAGAATCTCAGCCATGCGATAAGTCTGGCGACTTATTTCCGGGAAAACGGTATCAGAACGCAGCTATACAGTGAAAAAAGAAAGTTCAAAGCAAAAATCGGCTATGCGGATAAACTCCGTATTCCTTATGTTGCCTTTCTCGGAGAAGATGAAATCGCCGGCAATACCGTCGCTCTGAAAAACCTGGAGAGCGGAGAACAGCAAGCTCTCTCAAAAGAAAATGCGGCAAAGCTGGTGCTCGATACCGTGATCAAAATGAAACAGGCTACCTTGATTGGGTAGTTCAAAATTCATTAAGGCAATACCACATAATAGATGCGAAGTCATATTTTTCGTTAAAGAATACAAATTGAGGAGGTAAGAGCAGCTCTCCTCTGCCAACGAAATTTGTGAAGTGTGACGGAAATGAACAAGCCAATAATGCCATCAAGGCATAAGCCGTGAACCAGCGGTGCTCCTTAAATAAATCAGTAATAGAAGTCAGGAGAAGAAAAGAATGATTTTTGAAAATATGGATAGAATTGTATTCGCAGGAGATTCCGTTACAGATATGGGAAGTGCCAATCCAATCGGAGAAGGATTATTTGACAATGTCGGCAGAGGATATGTCAGAATCATCGAAAATATGCTTTGCACATGGTACCCTGAAACGGTACTTCGCATTACCAACTCCGGAATCAGCGGAAACACCTCACGGGACCTGCTTGCAAGATGGGACAGAGACGTTATGAATCTGAATCCGCAGTGGGTAAGCATATGTATAGGAATAAATGATGTCTGGCGTCAATTTGATGCGCCAGCCATGCCGGATTTCGCGGTTTCTCCGGAAGAATATGAACATAATGTTGAGAAAATGGTTGTCTCGGCAAAAGAAAAATGCAAGGGTGTTTTTCTTTTGACACCATACTATATGGAACCTAATTCCGAAGATGTTATGAGAGCGCGTATGGACCTTTACGGTGAAAAATGCTGCCTTATTGCCAAGCGTCACGACATTATCTTTGTTGATCTTCAGAAAGTCTTTAACGATTATTTTAAATTCCGTCATTCTGCATTTATTGCTTGGGACCGGGTTCATCCCAATCAGATAGGAGCTACTATAATTGCAAAAGAATTTCTTCGTCATTGTGACTTTGACTATAATCATACAGTCTATGAAAAAAAGAGTTAAATCAGGGTATGAATCGCGTGATGGATATATTCATCCTATGCGAACACACAGATATTTCACGCCCGATTTCCCTTAAAAACGGAATCTTTTCCCCATTTTGTATTCTTCAAAAACACAGGAGAATTTCATTATTGTTGGTGCCGCCGATTTGGCAGCGGAATGGAGATTAAAATGAATATGAAAGAACGTCTTCACACCGGTGAATTATATTTACCCGATGACGACGCTATAACAAAACAACAAGTCCAATGTCTCGAGCGTTTGTATGAGTTCAATTTAACTCGTCCGACAGAAACGGAAAAACGTCAGGCAATGTTAAAAGAGATGTTCGCGGAAATCGGTGACGGGTGTTATATTGAACCTCCGCTTCATGCAAATTGGGGAGGATATCACGTTCATTTCGGAAGCTATGTTTATGCCAATTTTAATCTTACTCTGGTAGACGATACAGATATTTATGTGGGCGATCATACGATGTTCGGTCCGAATGTTACGGTCGCCGTAGCAGGTCATCCTATTCTGCCGGAGCTTCGTGAAAAATCATATCAATATAATGCTCCCGTTCATATAGGGAAAAATTGCTGGCTCGGAGCCGGCGTAATCGTGCTTCCCGGTATTACAATTGGAAATAATGCTGTTATTGGCGCGGGTAGTATCGTAACAAAAAATATTCCCGACAATGTAGTTGCCGTTGGGAATCCCTGCCGGATTCTTCGTGAAATAGATGAACGTGATAGAATTTATTATTTTAAAGACATGAAAATTAATTGGAATGATATAGGTTCGTATTAGTCTGCCGTTCGCAAAACTGTCTCATGTTTAGGGCAACACAATCGATAGGAAAGCTTTTGTTTAAATAATTTAAATATTAGATAAATATTCTTGTTCCGACAGATTTCCAGACGGAAATGTGTTTACAGGACATGAAATATAAGAATCAACCGAAACATATAGACTATTTATAAAGTACTCACTAAAAATTTACAGTTTATCGCAGCAAACAGCTTGATTACACAAACAGGTAACAACATAGAGAAGGGCTCTCCGTGTTGTTGCCTGTTTTACTTTTATTTGTAATTGCTAAACAATCAAAAAACCAAAAGATAATTTTGAAATTAACCAAAGGAATCGAATTAACAAAACTCAAACAATTCTCAAAAATTTTAAAAACATCCACTCTGTAAAATGAAATCATAAAGTCAAAAGATTGCACCATAGCCAGAAAAGGAGAAAAATAAAATGGCTAAGAAAATTGCAGATGTAAATGAAAAGATCGCAGAGACCGTAGTTGAGGGTTACAAGAAGATCGAAACCGGCGTAGTGGAAGGCTACAAAAAAATTGAAACCGGCGCTGTCGAGGGCTTTAAGAAAGCTTCCGACAAAGCTGTTGAGGTTCTCTTTGCAAAAGAGGGAGAAACCGTAGAAGAAGCAAAAGCACGCCTCAGAGGTGAAACTTCCGGTGACAGTGAAAATTGAAGGGAGACAACGCAAATGACATTCCAATATACCTACTCGGCTCCCGTGAACAAGGAAGTCGAACAAATTAGAAACAAGTATCTGCCGCAGGAGGTAGATAAATTCAGTGAACTGAAGAAGCTGGATTATAAAGTTCAGTCCGCAGGAATTGCGGAGTCCCTTGCCGTTGGCATCATCGGATGTCTTATCTTCGGCATTGCGATGTGTATGGGGCTTGACGTGATCGGTGGCGGGATGATCTTTGCCGTTATCCTTGGAATTATCGGAGTAATTGTAATGCTGCCTGCTTATCCGGTTTACCTCAAGGTGTCCCGAAAGGTAAAAGAGAAATATACACCGCAAATCCTTGCGATTGCCGATGAGATTCAGAATGGCAATCGGAATTAACAAAACGCAAACAAAACACGAATATTTCAAAAACACGGGGCTGTTAGAATACAGCCATAAGATAAAACAAAATCAATATGAAAGAGGTAATCATTATGAATAGAAACGATCAGGAATTTCTTGTACAGAAGATCCGTACACAGTACACCGAAAAGCAGGCAACCGAATTGGATGCCCTGCGTGAGTTAGATGCAAAGGTAAAGCGTCCAGCCAATGTCTTCGCTTATATATTCGGAACAATCAGCGCCATTATTATGGGCGCAGGCATGAGCCTTGTTATGACCGACATCGGTGCTATAATCGGCGTAACGAAGCCTATGATTCCCGGTATTGTGATCGGTGTTATCGGTATGGTGATGGCGCTGATCAATTATCCTATGTACAAGGGCATCCTCGGTTCTCGCAGAAAGAAGTATGCGGAGCAGATTATGAAGCTCAGCGATAAGATTATGGGCAACCGCTGAATGTCAAAGATTACTATGGCGTCCTTCTATGACTTAATAAACGAGATCATAAATACAAGCGATTTTCGCAAAATGCAGACATATAAACATCATCTGCACGGGAGTACCTATGAACATTCCGTAAGGGTTGCTTATTTGTGCTATCAGCACTACTGCAAACACAATAGCAAGGTGAACTTGAAGGAACTACTCCGAGGAGCGCTGCTTCACGATTATTTTCTGTATGACAGACACGATAAAATCAATGGAAATCATATAAATGGGTTGATACATTGTTATACCCATCCGAAGCGAGCGCTCGAAAATGCACTAACAGCATATTCCAATTTGACAGAGGTAGAACAGGACACAATCAAAAGGCATATGTTTCCGTTAACACCTATTCCGCCCAGAACACGGTGCGGTTGGCTGGTTTGCTTTTACGACAAGGTAGCTGCTGTTACGGAATATTGCAATGGTGGCAAATGGAATTTACCTATACTTTGTAGCATCACACCATATAATTCAAAGCAACAGTTAAAATAAAGAATAGGGCATCTCTAAAAATTCACTGCCCAAATCCGGCTCGATCTGTTTTCCATCATTTGTCACAAAAATTCTTGATAGATGGATACTCTGTCTGCGGAATTTTTGTTTAGACTGACGAAAAAATCTCTTTGCCGTCTATGTACATTGAATTATTAGAGGTCCCTAATATCAATTTCCAAACAGATATAAAAAATCAGATAATAACATTTTAGAAACATATTGTAATTATTTTTCAAACATTGGGTTGTTATAATCAACCTATAAAATAAAAACAAAAAGGAGACAGAGAACAATGAGTGAATTTTTTAAGAAAGCATTTCAGGACATGAAAGAAAACGCTAAGGCACAGCATGAGGTCGATAAGGCACAATTTGAAGCTGTGAAGGCAGAAAGCAAGGCACAGTGGGAAGAAGCAAAGATGACCCCTGCCGGTGTCCAGGCTAAGATGCAGGATGAACGTGACGCTCAGATTGCAGAGGCAAAGGCCCGCACTGCTGCTGCTCAGGAACGCATTGACCTTGCGAAATCCAGACAGAAATAATGTAGTGCAAAAAGCGAGGCGGAAAATCGTCTCGCTTTTCGGCTATGTGTGGAGGTATCTGTGAAACGAAAATATAGTTATCAGGCGGGTGAAAAAATAATTGAAAAGGAGTACCAATATATCCCCTTTCGTTATATCCTTGCTGTCCTTATTATCTTGCTGGAGGTGTTGGCGGTTATTGGTATCGTAGTGGCATTATGTTACTATGTTCCTTATTTTTACCTTGCAGCGTGGGCAACAGAAATCTTCTGCGTTATTAGAATTATTGCATCGGATGATAATCCGGATTATAAGGTGCCGTGGTTGTTATTCGTGTTGATCATTCCCATAGTTGGGTTTATGCTCTACTTTATGTTCTATTCCAGAACCTTGCAGAACAAGTTTGTAAAACGGCTTGCTGCATTGAAAAACATGGGCTATAAAAAAGATGATTCGGTACTATTTTCTGAATTACACAGGGAAAATCCAGTTGCCGCGTCTCAGGCCAAAATGCTTTGCAATATCGCGGAATGTTCTATCTTTACGAACACAAAGCTGAAGTATTTTCCCCTTGGTGAAGATATGCACACTCGGCTTCTTGAGGATTTGCGTAGTGCTGAAAAATTCATCTATATGGAATACTTCATCATCGAGGAAGGAAAGCTTTGGAATTCCATTTTGGATATTCTGAAAGAGAAGGCCACGCAGGGCGTGGACGTGAAGGTGGTATATGATGACATCGGATGTATGATGACGCTACCGGGAAATTACCATACAATTTTGAAATCCTGTGGAATCCATGCTACACCGTTTTCCCTACTAAAGGGTAATGCTGACAGCGAGTTTAATAACCGCAGTCACCGCAAGATCACAGTCATAGACGGCAAGGTTGGTTATACCGGCGGCATTAACCTTGCTGATGAATATATCAATGCGGTAGTCAAGCACGGTCATTGGAAAGATACTGCCATTCGCTTGGAGGGCGAGGCAGTATGGGAACTGACCAAGTTGTTTTTGATTGATTACGGTATCAATGTAAGAAAGATGCCGGAAATCAAAGCGGGGCTATTCCCAACACAAAGCGGCATCAAGGAGGACGGATATATTATTCCCTTCGGCGATGGTCCGCATCCGCTGTATGAACGTAGAGTCGGAAAAAGCGTCATCCAAAATATGCTGAACAGCGCAACGGAATATATGTGGATGACAACGCCTTATCTTATCATTGATAACGACCTGTGTACCAGCATTGAGAACGCAGCACTCCGAGGTGTGGATGTTCGTATTATCGTGCCTCATATTCCCGACAAGAAGCTGATTTTTGCTATGACGCAAAGCTATTACCACCGCCTTATGAAAGCGGGCGTAAAAATCTACGAGTATGAGCCGGGATTCATTCACGCAAAATCTTACCTTACGGACGACAAATATGCAATGATCGGAACGATCAATCTGGACTACCGCAGTCTTGTTCATCACTTTGAAAACGGCGTATGGATGTATCGTACTGGGTTGATTAAGAATTTAAAAAATGACATTATCGATACGATGGGGAAATCCATTACGGTGACAAGGGATATGCTGAAAACAAATCTTTTACAGCGATTTATTTGTGCGGTTGTACGAATATTCGCACCGATGCTTTAAGAAAAGGAGAAAAATAAATGAACGCTATTGAAATACGAAATCTATCAAAAAGCTTTCGTGGGCTTTACGCTGTAGATCATTTGAATATGACCGTGCCTGTCGGTTCAATTTACGGTTTTATCGGTGAGAACGGCAGTGGCAAGTCCACAACGATGAAGCTGCTTTGCGGTCATCTGGTGGCAAATGAAGGCGAAATTAAATTGTTTAACAGGGAGCATACTGATCCAGGTGTGAGAGTGAGAGTCGGTGCATTGATAGAAGATCCCGGCTGTTTTCCCGGATCAAGCGTGTATCAAAACTTAAAAATGCAATGTATCAATCTCGGCATCAAAAATGCCGATGAGGAAATTCACCGTGTGCTTGAAATCGTACGTATGGAGGACTCGGCGAACATTAAATTTAAGTCCTGCTCTCTCGGTATGAAGCAGCGCATCGGCATTGCAATGGCACTCCTTGGTGATCCTGCTCTGCTCATTCTTGACGAGCCTATTAACGGATTGGATACTGACGGTATGCGCATTATGCGTGAGATCCTTATGGATATTACGAAAAAATATGGCTGTACCGTTCTCATTTCCTCCCATATTCTCGGTGAGCTGGAGAAAATCGCTACCCACTACGGCATTATTCGTCAGGGCAAAATGATGATGGAACTCTCGGCAAAGGATATGGATAACAGAGCACAGGTTTTCGTATCGCTGAAAACAAAGGATATACAGGGCGCAAAAGCTGTTCTTGCTAAAAAGTTTACGGATGTTCGGGAAGAAGAGGAATATATCCGTGTTTACGATGCGGATGATACGGCTGAGATCGTTGATTACTTAATGAAAAACGGTCATGTTGTCAGCGAGATCAAAAAGAATAAAATCGGTCTCACCGAATACTATATCGAGATGATGTCGGCAAAGGAGGAAAAATAAAATGACAAAAGAAGTGAAATTCAAAAATCCCAGCTTCGCACAGCGCATCAAGGGTATGCTTGGCGTAGACTTCTACCGCCTATTCCACACGCCGATGTTTTATATCTTCCTCGGTATTGCCGCTATCATTCCGGCACTCGTATCTATGGGTGGTGGCGAAGGAGCCTCTATATATACAACCGCATGGCAGATTATTGCCGCATCCGAGCCGCTTTACGTTGTAAAGGGCATTGCGGATTATGCCAACATGAATATGGTCTTTATTTTCGGTGGTATTATGGTTTCTATTTTTATCGGCCATGATTATAAAAGCGGCTATGTAAAACAGCTATTTACCACACATGCCAAAAAGCAAGACTACATGCTTTCCAAGGCACTGGTCAGCGCCTTTGCCATGGCGTGTATGTGTGTAACTTATTTGATCGGTGGAACGGTTTCCGGACTTCTTTCCGGTCTTTCTCTGAAAGTAAATGTGGGTTCGTTGATAATTGCGATTTTGAGCAAGATGGTCATGAGCCTCGGCTGGGCAAGCCTTTATACCTTTCTCAATGTCATTTTCAGAAGATATTTTGGAATTTCAATTGCATCCTCCTTCTTCTTTGGAACAGGTATTTTGATTATCGGTGTGGCGGCTATTTTAGGAAACACTTCAATTTTGAACATTTTCCTCTACGGTTCTTCCGTATATGCCTGCCTGTCCGCAACGCCTTTGACATTGGTAGTTTGCGTTGTTTGCTCAGTCTCGTGGGCGGTCATCTATAATCTGCTGGGTACGCACATTTTGAATAAGAGTGATGTATATTAAGGGGTGTCACGATGAACGCAGTTGAAATTAAAAATCTTTCTAAAAATTTTGGTTCAAAACAGGCTGTTTGCGGTCTTGATATGACGGTTCCAATGGGTGCGATCTACGGCTTTATCGGTGAAAACGGCTCCGGTAAGTCCACCACAGAGAAGATGATCTGTGGTCTGATTCCCGTAAGTGGCGGTTCTATCAAGCTGTACGGAAAGAATTATACAGATCAGTCAGTGAGAGCGAAGATTGGCGTACTGATCGAAACACCCGGCTGTTTCCCCAATCTGACTGTTTGGGACAATATGATGCTTCAGGCGGCAAACCTTGGCATTTCCGATGCGGAAAAAGAAATCGTTAAGATGCTGAAAACGGTCAGAATGGAGGGGGCGGCAGGAAATAAATTCAAAAACTGTTCTCTCGGTATGAAGCAGAGGGTTGGCATTGCTATGGCATTGCTGGGCAATCCAAAACTACTTGTTCTGGACGAGCCTATCAACGGTTTGGATGCAGATGGTATGCGTATTATGCGTGAAGTGCTGACAGATTTGAGTAAAAACGGCACAACCATTCTCATTTCTTCTCATATTCTCGGTGAGCTTGAAAAGATAGCCACCCACTACGGTATTATTCGTGGCGGTAAACTGCTGTGTGAAATGACCGCCGAAGAACTTGAAAACTCCTGCCGTGTCTATGTGGCGCTGACAACGGCGGAAATGAACCGCAGCAAAATGCTTCTCTGTTGTAAATACTCTCGTGTGGAAGAAGATGAAGAAGGCTTTATACGTGTTTACGATTTGACAACTCCGGAAGAGATCGTGACATATCTATACGAAAACGGAATTTGTGTTACGGAAATAAGAACGAATAAGATCGCTCTGGAAGAATACTATATTGATCTTATGAAGGGAGGCAAATAATCATGGAGAATACTGTGAAATTTGAAACTGCCAGCTTCGGTAAACGCCTTGGCAGCATGCTTAAAGTAGATTTCAGAAGAATGTTTAAATCCCGTCTGCTTTATATCCTGCTTGCCTGTGCGGTGATACTTCCCATCTTAATGACGGTTATGATGGCAATGATGGACGGCTCTGTTTCCGTCGATCCGCAAACTGGCGTGGAAACTGTAATGAGAGGTCCCGAAAACACATGGCAGAACATCGGCAGCTTTGACGGTATCGAAATGGGCGGTTCAGAAATTTTTGCAATGTGCAATATCAATATGATGTTTATGGGTGTTGCAGCGTTTATCTGCCTCTTTATTTCTGAGGATTTTAAATCGGGTTATGCAAAGAACCTCTTTACCGTCCGTGCAAAAAAGGGCGATTATGTCATTTCCAAGACACTCGCCGGATTTGTATGCGGTGGACTGATGCTGATTTTCTATTTTGTTGGCTCGATGCTGGGCGGTACGATTGCAGGACTGTCCTTTGATCTTCACGGGTTGGGGACCGGAAATTTGGCAATGTGTATGCTGGCAAAGGTGTTTCTGATGCTTGTATTTGTTGCCATCGATGTACTTATCAGTGTGGCAGCGAAGCAGAAAACGTGGCTTTGCCTTTGTGGTTCTCTCGGTGCCGGTATGCTGCTATTTATGATGGTAGGAATGATTACCCCTCTTGGCTCCACAATGTTGAATGTGGTACTCTGCCTTGCAGGTGGTGCTTTGTTTGCTATTGGTCTGGGTACAGCAAGCAATATTGTGTTAAAGAAAACGAGTTTGGTTTAATTTTCAGCAGAGTCGGAATTTTTCCGACTCTGTTTTTCAAAAAAATTACAAAACAGATCAAACGCAAACAAAACTTTAACATTTAGGTGTTATACTATACGATGATAGATGGTAAATGGAGGTTTCAACTATGTTTAAGATATTGGTTGTTGAGGATGACAAGGAGCTAAACAAGAGTGTATGCTCCTTTTTGAATCACAGCGGTTATGATGCTACCGGATGCTTAAATGCAACAGAAGCTTACGATGCACTTTATGATAACATGTTTGATCTTATCGTTTCAGACATTATGATGCCAGGAGTTGACGGTTTTGAATTTGCGAGAAACGTCAGAGAGTTGAATGAGGATATTCCTATTCTCTTTATGACAGCTCGTGACGATATTGCGTCAAAGCAACGAGGTTTCCGTATTGGTGTAGACGATTATATGGTAAAGCCAATTGACCTCGACGAACTGTTCCTGCGTATCGGCGCATTGCTCCGCCGTGCAAAAATAGCAAGCAGCCGCAGACTTGAAGTGGGCAATTTTACGATGGATGTAGATGAACATACCGCATACCTAAATGATGAGGAAATTCCCCTTATCAATCGTGAGTTCAGTATTCTATACAAGTTACTTTCTTATCCCAAAAGGACATTTACGAGGATGCAGCTTATGGATGAATTTTGGGATGCAGATACTGAAACCGCACCAAGAGCCGTTGATGTATATATGACCAAGCTTCGTGGCAAACTTGCTGATTGTGAAGATTTTGAAATCAAAACTGTTCACGGACTTGGCTACAAGGCGGTGATCAAATGAAAGTCAACAGAATATTGAAATCGATCTACAATTTTATCATTTTTTTTATATTTGTTGGCTTTGTTGTAACTTGTTGTATGACTTTATTTCTGAACAGTCTGTCAGAGACAGTTGATTTGGAGTTTACTGCCGCTAATGTAGAGGCCTCTGCAAAACTGACGATGCTTAACGTGCTTGTTATTACCCTTCTTTTGACGATAGGCGACCATATTCGCAGAAAACTGACCGTGGAACGTCCTGCAAAAAAGATTATTGATGCGGGAAAACGGCTGACACAGGGCGATTTTTCAGTACGTATTCCGAAGATAAAAACAGTCGATACCGAAGATCGCTTCAATGAAATTGCAGAATGCTTCAACAAAATGGCAGAGGAATTATCCTCTACCGAAACACTTCGTACCGATTTTGTGGCAAATGTATCACACGAACTCAAAACTCCCCTTGCTGTCATGCAAAATTACGGAACGCTTCTACAGCAACCGGGTTTAACCGAGGAAAGGCGTATGGAGTACGCAAAAGCAATTACCGAGGCTTCCCGCCGTCTTGCAAGCCTTATTACAAATATACTGAAACTGAACAAACTGGAAAATCAGCAGATAACACCGCAATTTGAAGAATATGACCTTAGTGAGCAAGTGTGCCAGTGCTTACTCGCCTTTGAAGAAGCGTGGGAGAAAAAAGAACTGAATATCGAAACGGACATTGAGGATGGTATCACCGTGAAATCCGATGCGGAAATGATGAGCCTTGTATGGAACAATCTGTTTTCCAATGCAATTAAATTCACCGAAAACGGCGGTACTGTCTCGCTGTCCATTAAGTCAGATGAAAATTATGCTATTGTAAAAATAAGCGATACGGGATGCGGCATTTCCGCCGATGTGGGAAAGAGAATGTTTGATAAATTTTATCAGGGTGATACATCTCACGCAACT
>USPP01000006.1 GCA_900556615.1 uncultured Eubacteriales bacterium | reverse complement strand
TTTGACAATGGTTTCCCAAGCATATACCGTTATCGACTGCAAAAAAGATTTTATCGGCATAGGTGTTTGGATTTCGGTTGCTGCAAACATATACGTATTGCTCTTCGCAGTAAAATTGCCAGTAATTGCGAAGGTCAGCAAGGGAAAAACACTTGTCACCGTGTATCTCGCCGTTGAGATACAGAAAACCAACATTTGTATCCTCGGTGTACACATTTCCGGTATAAAGACTGGTGTTGGTTAAATCAACGCGCCATATTAAGGGAGCAATCAATTCCCACGCATCCTCAGATTCAACAATTTTATATAGACAAATTTTGGGCTTTTCGCCTTCTCCGTAGGAGGATAATACCGTTCTGTGGGTAGTGTCAATTCCGTTCGGCAAAAGAATTTTACCGTAAAACACATCTCCGCATCGAAGCAAAACCGTATCTCCTCCTACAATGCGCCGGGAAAGCGCTTCCGTAGTACGCCATGCCGTTTCCGGAGTCAAACCGTCTGCTCTGTCATTACCCTTATTACTGATATAATATATCATATTATTCCTACTTTACAGTTCAATCAGACACGCCGGGTGTAATACCGAGCGCATGTGCAATAGCCTCCAAATATCCAAAACCGTCCTGCATATTAGGCTGAAGTCCCGGTCCGCCCTCTGCCCATTCCGAAATATTGTATATAGTCACAACAGGCAAAAGCTCTGTCTTATTTCGCAGATAGGAAGCTGCTTTTGAAGCCCATTTTTCAAACAATTCAGGCGTATTTCCGCGGACAGTCCAGCCCGACGGATGGGAATGTGAATACATTCCGGTAGAAATTGCCAGAACGGTATTCCAGTTTGCCAAATCACCGTTAAAATTATTCACATACTCTGCATATGTTTTCAGCGACGCCTGGTTTTCAATGCAATTAGGCTCATAGCCCGCGGCATAGTGATAAACATTCGATTTGTTTAAATCGTCCGTTTCGGAAGCTGTAAAACTACTCGAGGCGCGAGACATCACCAAGATTCCATCTACATCCAGCAGATCTCTTGCATAATCGCTGACCTCCTTTAAAAATTTCGCATATTCAGTAGAACCTCCGAGACTGCTGCACAAAACATTCTCCTGCCAATTATATACGACAGCCAGTTTTTTACCGTCAACAGTCTGTGTATAATAATGCGGATAATCGCGGTAATAACGAATTACCTCTTTCCAGTGATTTAATATTTCCTCTTGTGTTGCTGCGCTATTGGCTACCTCCAGCACATATTCCATAGCATCAAAATTCTTAACGTGATTGAAAAGCTGATAGTGCCAATGTCCTACATCAAACGGATCTTCCCATGTATCTCGATTAGGAGTTGAAAGAACAATCATCTGATTAATGCCGTATTGACGCAGCCAATAGCATATCCAATCCAAAACAACCGGGTCATCGCCATAATACCATCCTAAAAGCGGATGACGCTGTGGATCGTATCCCTGTGAATCCAGCGTTTCCATATTATCTTGATGATTCCAAGACCAATAGAACCAACCGGTCCATCCGTACTTGCCGGTTAAATTACGCATTAAACCAAAATCATTATAAAAGATGGGCAAAAAGTCCACATCTGTATCGTAAGTCACGTTAGAAAGAGGCGGCGATACCAAGCTCCCATGCTTAAAGTTTTCCTGACCACTCTTATATTCCAAATGATTTTGCTGAAGTCCTACAAGGTTTCCAAAAGCGTCAAAATTTACAATCGGATTCTGGGAAATGTAATTGTGAATAATAACTCCATCCAGGGTTTCAAATTCTACGCCTCCATCGAAGCAAAGCGTTTCACCGTTAAACAGATAATTACCGTTCGGATAGTATATTTTTTTGCCGCTGTCATGCAAATACTGAAGCAGCTCCGTAGCGTCCACCGCCCCCGTGTTATCCGCATTACATTCCGTTACGTTTAAAATCTCATGAGAAGCTATATATTCATCAAGTTCTTTCTTGGTTATATCATAGCGTGAAAAAGCATCTCCGGTAACAGCATTACCATCATCCAGACCAAACAAAGAGCTGCCGGAACAAATGTCTTTGAGATTTGGATTCTCTGAATCCAAATACATCGTCATCATATATTTTATTCCCAATATAGTTGAACTTTCATTAATTCCGACACAGAAAATTTTGTTATTACGTCTTGCAAGCTGGAAATTCCCTTCGGTCAAATCCTCACTCACCGAAAATTCATCACAACGGTTTGTATTTCCAAATACAATTTCTTTATCGGTTCTTTTGACAGGACCTCCCTCCCAATCCGACTTTACAGCCAGAGTTATGCCTGTTTTTTCTTTAAACTTCTCTGCCCATTCTTCCACCTGCCCTTTCAATTCTTCAGAAGCAGTATCGGAAAGAATAATGTTGTAGTCGGTTAAAGCCGCATAGCTATCGGGCGGAAGATGACTATCCGTTTCAGAGACACTGTCTGAAATGCCGGTGGAGTCACCGGAACTCTCGTGTTGAATATTATCAGTATTGGAACCCGAAAAATCAGTAGATTCATTGGGTTTCTTTGTTGTTTGGCATGCAGCCAAAAAGAACAATGCAGCAATAAGTGTCAGAAGACAGCAACAAACAATATTTTTGTGAGATTTTTCCATAATTATTATTTTTCCTTTCCGCTGCGTATCAAATTGCAAAAGGAACACGAAACCTGAAGTTTCCACGCAGCTTTCCAAATTCATAGCATAAATTCCGGCAAAAAATCAAACGCATCTGCGCATGCACGGAACTGAACGGAATATCGCTTTCCATACAAAATGCAAGTATGGGAACTCATTATTCTTTCAGATCATATGAATATTCCAATATCATAGGGGGAATATATCCGTGTGTATCATGCTGCTGAAAAATAAACTCAGTAGATTCTGCATTTGTTAAATTATTTATCAGTGCCAGAACTCCCGAAAGCGGTATCACTTTGTCGCCCAATCCCGCGCTAATGCCTATGTTGCAGGTAATCCTGCGTGCAAATGAAACCGTATCAAAATATCCCATTGCATCTACATAATTGGGAGCAAAGGTACTTTTTATTCTTCCTGCCGTATAGCCACCTACGTCGCAAAGCCACGGTATCCACACTGAAACCTGGCTGATATCTGAATCCAAAGCGGCAAGTGCAATTGATTGCATGGCGCCACAGCTTCCGCCTGATACAATTAAATCTTTTCCGTTCCATTCTTCAAAAGTTTTTATGAAGCGCACTGCCTGTAAATTTCTCAGATGAAGATACAAATAATCCGAAGTATCACGATCAGAAATGCGGTCAGAAGAAAATCCGAAGCCGTTGCAAACAGTTTGATTCATTTGCTGATAATAGGAGGTATCCTGTCCATTTTCCAAGCCGTGAATGTTTACACTGAACAAAATCGTATTCTTTTCAAAAAACATAGAGGAACCCTCACAGCTGTAACCTTGAAAAGCAAGCTTAGCTTTGCATTTACCCGGGGCAGCGTTTTTGGGAATAGAAAGATAACCGGACACAGGCATATCGCCAATAGCATTGAGTCTCACATCATATATATAAAAGCTGGCGTTTTCTTTTACCATCTCATATTTTAACACTTGCAGTCCGAGCTTATCTAACTCTTTGATTTTTTCAGACCAAAAATCATCAAAATCAGCCGGTTCATCTTTTGCCAATGTTATTTCCTTCACATTAGCTGCCGCTCCTCCGGTATATGTAGAGGGATAAACTTGTCCATTCTCGTCATAAGCCTGAACTGTCAACTGAACCGAACCAGGACGTTCCAATACTGTGCTGACTTCAAACCACCCTTCTGTACCGTCAGCCGTTCCCGATTCTGTTTTGCCGCCTTCGGTCATCAAAGTCCAAATAAACTGTTTGCACGGCAAAAGGTTTTTTCCGGAAACCAAACTGATGTGAAAAGTAATTTTTTCTCCGATTTCGTAACTAAGCGGATTTTTTGTCGTAGAACCAGTCAGAAAAATAGTACCATCGTCAGGTCCGTCTTCTAAAAATTTATTATACATATAGTCCTCCAATGTATCATTAGCAGTCGTCTCCTGCATTTCTTCCGTCGTTATGACGGTCTGCTCTGTGGATGATTCGCTTGAAGTACTTTCCGTCGGATCGGACGGTTCAGCACTGCAGGAAACAAGAAAAAACAAAAATGTCATAAGCAAAAAAATACACATTGAGCGAAAAATTTTTTTCACAATAACATCCTCCATATTTTTGTATTTATGTTTGACTTCATTATAATATTTTTTCGATTTTCTGTCTATGCATTATTCACACTGTATATTGCATTTTTTCAGACATTTATTTTTCGAAAGTCCTGCTTTCTGTAAGAATCAAGATAGTGAATATGCCGTTATTATCCTGAAGTTTTCATATTTTTATCTTTTCATATTTTTACGATTATTGGAAAAAACAAAAAATATTAGGAATCTGCCCTCCGCATGACAGGAAAAATTATTTATAATGTTTCTTTATAATATTGCAATTTTTCCGAAATTATTATATAATAAATCTGAAATGTTAATAAATCTGAAATGAGGAACAAATGATGCCTGAAAATAAATTTCCGCTTTTTACTTCAGTCTTTAATCATTTAAATATATGCAGACATACTGGAATATTTTGCAAAAAAACCTATTTGTATGATGATATTCCAATTCATAACCATGATCATTTTGAAATTGAGCTTTGTATCAGCGGATATTGCGAGCACTGGCTAAACGGTTCTCTTCAACCCATAGGTCAGGGTGATGTCATTTTTCTCAGTACAACTGATATTCATATGATTCACCCAATGGAAACCCCGCTTGTTTTACTGAATATGCGCATCAATCAGAATGATATCTCAAATGATCTTCGTTTACTTTTACTTTCTATTCCCGCCCCTTCAATCGGGCATATGCTTCCCCATAATATAAGTACTTATCTCAATATTTTCGAAAAAATCGATTTTGCTATATCCTCGAAGGATCCACTTGCCGATTTGACTATTCAAGGATATTTTTATCTTCTATTATCCGAAATGCTACATGCATGTCCTTTAAATCTTAAAACGGATAATTGCGGAGTATATGACTATGTCAAGACTGCCATAGGATATATAAATAAGCATTATAACGAACAAATTACACTTAAAGATATCGCCTCTCACATCAATATCTCCCCCAACTATTTAAGCGAAATATTTGTGAAGCAAACCGGTATATGTATAAGTGATTATCTGACGCAAGTTCGAATTCTTTATGCTAAGAGTTATTTAGAAACGACATCTATGTCTATTACCGATGTTTCTTCTTCTGTAGGATTTAACAGCTTTTCAAGTTTTTTTCGCGCTTTTAAGAAAAACTGCGGCATATCTCCCAGCAGCTACCAAGCGATGAAGCATAAGAAAAACAATATTATCCTCGACGACTAATATTATTCCTTAAAACAAAATTCGCATCACAATTATTTTGCGGAATTCGAATTTATTCAACGTAAAAAAATTCAGACAGCCATAGACTTTCATTGGCTGTCTGAAAGGAAATCTTTCTTAAATTATATAATAAATAACTGTGGTGTTCTTGAAGATATAGAATAAAGCTCTTTTAGAACAAATATTGACTACAGTTGTTAAACCTTCTTATCGTAAAAGCGGAAACTTCAGAAAATACGAAAATGTATTCGATATTCATATTCCTAATACAATAGCTGCAATAATAAATCTGGCTCCACGAAAATGAAGTGAAGCCAGTTTACTTATAATTAGAATCAACTGATAACCGCATCAGCAGTCATAATTATTGTTTTATGCTTATTTTATTCAACATCAGCGGTATCATCATTGCTATCTGATGGAATGTTTGCCAATTCATCTAAAAATATATCATCTGTGTTGTCATACGGAGCAGTAATAGCCTGCTCTCCCCCATCGGGATCGGGCCTTGTTGACATAAAAGTATACTCGATCGTATCGCCTTCTTTTAAATAATTGTTATTAGCGGCACCGACGGGATCTTTTCCGTTAATGGTGAAGGACCAAAAGTAGCTGATTCCTTCATATGTCGTTTCATAATAAGCTCCAAATTTTCCGAGAGACATTCTCTCCCCGTTTTCAATCAATTCAATATTAATCGATTCGGTGTCCATAAGCGTTTTGATAACGTCAATAACCGACGGACCATTCTCATTATCAGGAGAGGTTTTGACTACAATCTCCTTATCAATTAAATAAGGATTTTGATTTCCGACTATAAATTTAATATTAACCTTTGTTTTGACATCAGCTTCAGCGCAAGATCCAAGAACAAATACCATAAAAATCGAAAGAACCAAAGCTAATATAATCGATATTTTTTTCATAATAGTTTCCTCCGTAACTAAATTATTACTGATAGTATTATACAAAAATTTATTGAAAATGTCAAGTATAAAATGAAAACTATTTATCTTTACTCGACATTATTATCAAGAACATCGTCATCGCCTCCGGGATCATCAGGAAATTCGGGTTCAAAGGGATCAACAGGTTCAGTTACTATAGGATCAGGCAAAACAGGATTGTTTATGTGCGTAATACAAGCGTGATTAAAGTACCCCTTGCTGCTGTATCCAGTGTAAAAACCTGACGGAAGCAAATTAGCATAATACGGAAGACTCGAATTAAGCCCCGCATACGAGTAATTTTCCGGAAGTATCTGACAGGTATACTGCGCATCCGTTATTTTAATATTGAAGGGCAATACTCTCAATACATTTATAAGTCCGACTTTAATAATATTTTCAGACGAGCACCCCGGAACCGCTACAGCTTTATTAACTTTATCATAATCAACCAGAACATGAACATCGCAGTATTCAGTCGGTTCCGTGCCGATTTTGAAATACCCGGTTTCAGTAATTGCCTTTACCCCCCGTGGATCTGCTTTACATGCATCTGTCAGCAATTTCCCTGATTGTGTGCAATAAGTTGCTTCAATAACACCGGGTGATAGCTCGAATTTTTTCAAAGGATCTCCACCATTCTTTGCTTCATCAACATATTTCTGTGTAATTTGCGTCATAATGGAATCCCAAGCAACAATCGGCGCTGATTTTGTTGCATTAAACCGATCCAAAGATCTCGGCATCGAATATCCGAACCAAATGCCGCATACATAGTACGGAGTATATCCAACAAACCACTTATCCCGGTTACTTTCGGAACTACCGGTTTTTCCGGCACAATCAACAGTTTTTTTCAGTGTAATTGCAGTACCGGTTCCGCTATCAACAACACCTTCAAGCAGTTTGGTCATAATTGAAGATGTCTCTGCGCTAATAACGATTGAACTCTTTTTCTCATTATCTACAATAACATTACCTTCACTGTCTAATATTTGAAGAACAATTCTTTCTTCGTTAAATATTCCGCCATTGGCAAAGATCTGAAATGCGGCGGTCATTTCTTTAACCGTAACGCCCCAGGTAAATTCTCCCATGGCAAGCGGTGCATATGCGATATCGGTATACGTTTGCCCATTATCATACGTTTCATTCTCTACAAGAGTGCTTAAACCGACTTTTTTAGTAAGAAATTCAAAAGAGTTCTCTAAGCCCAATCGTTCGAGTACACGCCATGAAATTGTATTTTTAGAGGTTGCTAATGCATATTTTACCGTGGTAAGTCCTTTATAGGTATCAGGTGCATTTTTAGGATACCCATGTTTGTTGCTGTAAGTTACATTTCCTGTCTCAGGATCTACGGTTTCTGCACCGAAGTTTATCGGAACATCATCAAGAACCGATCCATATGTGATAACCCCCGCTTCAATTGCAGGAGCATATACCGACAAAGGCTTTATCGAAGAACCGGAAGGACGTCTTGTTTGGGTAGCATAATTCAAGCCAAGATTAATTGTTTTTTCTCCGCGGCTTCCTACTAACGCCACAACATTACCATTCTCCGGATTGACCACCACACATGCCGAATTAGGTTGGATTGGAGAGTTATCATGACTTTCCCATTCGGCGTTTACATAATAATCCTCAACTATCGCCTGAATCTCAGGATCCTGTGCGGTTACAATATTGTAACCGCCGGTAAGCAGTACCTTCTCGGCAAATTCTGCAGTATATCCAAATTTTTCCTGAAGAAGCTTGGTAGCTTCCTGCTGAGCGGCATCGGTATACCATGAATGGATCGTATAAGATGAATCATCATCACTCGGGACATTCAGAACAAGCTCTTTTTCATACGCAGAAATAAACTCTTCCTGCGTGATTCTCCCCTGTTCGTACATATACTTTATGACGATATTACGCTTCTCGGCATTATTTTCCGGATTAAGAATCGGATCATAATAATACGGGAACTGAGTTATACAAGCAATAGCTGCCGATTCTATAAGCGTTAAATCTTTGACCTCTTTGCCGAAATAAGTATATGCTGCGGCCCCTACACCATAACAGCCTTGAGAAAGATAAATACTGTTCAGATACATCTCAAGTATTTCGGTCTTATCGTATTTCTTTTCAAGATTCAGTGCTTTCAAAATTTCCTGTGCTTTTCGCTGTATCGTAACAGCATCATCACCGGTCGTATTTTTTACTACCTGCTGTGTGATGGTAGAAGCACCGCGCATTCCCTGCCCGGTAAAGAACTGAATAGTCACTTTTATTGTACTCAGCCAATCGACTCCGCTGTGCTTCTCAAAACGTTTATCTTCTATTGCAATAAATGCATCGGCTATATATTCATTCATATCAGAATACTTTACCCAAACGCGATTTTCAGAAGCGCTTAGTCTTTCCGAAGTAAGTTCGACAATTTCTCCCTCGGAGTTTATATAACTGACCATTGTCGTCATGCTTTTATCTTCTATTAAAGCATCAAAATCGTCAACACTTGTATCGAGATAATTTTTTGCATAAAGGAGAAAGGCTCCGCCGACAATAGTGCCGGTAATAATACCGATTAGTCCCAACGTCATTAAGATACTGAAAATCCAACCGAAAAATTTTAAAAAAGCCTTGCCGACAAGTTTTACGGATACAGCGAGCTCGTCGCTCCAATTTATGCTTTTTGATTTTCTGCCCATCAGATAACGATATCTCCTTTCCGAAAACAGATAATTTTATTGTAATCCTAACATTTGAACTCATTATGAATGATTTTGAAATATATACCCTGCTATTTCAGTATCACACAATCAGAACCGAGAATCTCTCTAAGCTCTCTTATTACAAATTCCGTAGCTCCCACGCTTAATCCGCTTTTCAAATATTTTTCCATTGAACTGTCATAAAAAATAACCGGAGTATTTCCTGAAAATATTTCGGTAATCGCAAGAGCTCGTTGAAAGACTTTTCCGTTTCTATCGGGAACCTTCAGATATAGCTTCTTGTTTTGGGAGTAATACTTTTCGTCGGGAATTGGGGGCGAAACACCAAGCTTAGGATTGTTATACGATAAATCCGGTTGACGGAGAGTATTCCCGGCGGCAGCGTTAGAATATTCCAAATCACTCATAAGTCTCCTTCCGCTCCGCACGATAAGCTTAGGCTCGCCGTCATGAAGCGATGCTTCCGCCGTGACAGCTGATACGGAATCTATTGTAAATAAATCTCCCTGCTCTGCAAATACTTTAGGAAAAATGATAAGTTCGATTTCTGCATCTCTATCCTCCAGTATAGCAAAAGCCATTGTTTCACCGTTTTTAGTGATTTTTCGCGATACTTTTGTAATAATACCGGCCACCGTTACAATCTGTTTCTCCGAATAGATTTTTTCAGATATGCTGTCGTCGGAAAAAGAATCGAGTATATCCTTTATTGCGGCAGGATTTAAGGTAAGAATATGCTTATTGTAATCATCGAGAATATGTCCCGAGAAATAGATTCCCGCACTTTCTTTTTCAAGCAACAGCTTTTCGCGAAGTGAAAATTCAGGAATCTCCGGGTAATGAAAGGAAAAATCATCCGAGGAAAACATATCCAACTGACCGGAAACACTTCCCCGTTTTTTCGATTGAAAAGAATCGATAATATCTCCGACAGCCGAAAGAAGTCGGCTTCTAAAAACACCAAGTCCGTCAAATGCTCCGGATTTGATAAGAGCTTCAATTTGTCTGCGATTGAGGTCCGGACCGTTCATCCTTGAAATAAAATCAAGAAATGATGAGAAAGGTCTCTTTTTTCTTTCCGCAATAACCTTGTCGATAAATTGCTCTCCGACATTTTTAATTGCGGATAAACCATATCTGATCGCACCGTTCGAAACAGAGAAGCTGTTATCACTTTCATTGATATCGGGAGGAAGCGTCTTTATTCCGAGCTTTGCACATTCTGTGATATACTCAGACATTTTTGAAACATTTCCAAAAACAGAACTGATCAGAGCAGCGTAATACATCGGCGCATAGTGCGTCTTAAGATATGCTGTACGATAGGAAATAATCGCATATGCCGCGGCATGGCTCTTTTTAAATCCGTAATTCGCGAAATCGGTCATTTCTTCATATAATGCTTCCGCATCTCGAGAATCATAACCCTTATCAACTGCACCGCTTATAAAATTATCTCTTTCTTTTTCAATAACGCCCGGTTTCTTTTTTGCTATTGCACGGCGTACAATATCGGCTTTTCCATAAGTGTAACCCGCGACTTCCCGGAATATTTGCATAACCTGTTCCTGGTATACGATACATCCGCAGGTTTCATCTAGTATTTCCGGCAGACAGTCAAAGGCATATTTTATATTTCCCCGTTCCGCCCGATTAGCAAGAAACTTTGGTATAGCATCCATCGGCCCCGGACGGTAGAGGGCAATCGCCGTCATAATATCCCGTATATTATCAGGCTTCATAGCTATAAGAAGCTGCCGCATTCCTTCCGATTCAAGCTGAAAAAGCCCGTCCGTTTTTCCGCTTGCAATAAGAGCATAAGTATCTGCATCATCCAAGGGGGCATGAGAAACATCAAAATTCGGATCATTTTTTCTTATTTCGCGCTCGGTATCAGAAATAATAGTCAAATAACGAAGTGCAAGAAAATCAAATTTAAGAAGCCCGAGCTTTGCTACGGTATCCATGTCAAATTGTGTAACTACCGTGTCGCCGTTTGTCGACAGAGGAACATAATCAAAAACCGGTTTATCGGTAATAACAACGCCTGCTGCATGGGTAGAGGCGTTTCTCGGCATACCCTCCAGTGCAATAGCGGTATCGATCATATCTCTGTATCGATTATCCGAATCATAAATCGCTCTGAATTCCTTATCCCCAAGCGCCTCATGCAGCGTAATACCGCCTTTTGCCTCAGGCAGAGCACGGACAATCGAATCTACCTCGGAATACGGAATACCGGTAACCCGTCCGACATCCCGTAAAACCGCTTTTGCCGCCATAGTACCGAAGGTTACGATTTGAGCCACATGATCTTTGCCGTATCTTTCTCCGACATATTCAATCACCTCATCGCGACGCCGATAACAAAAATCAATGTCAAAATCGGGCATACTAACTCGCTGTTGATTAAGAAAGGATTCAAAAAGAAGATTAAATCTGACAGGATCTACCTCGGTTATACCGGTAAGATAGGCAAGAAGACTACCGGCACCGGAACCTCTCCCCGGTCCGGTCGTAATACCTCGATTTTTAGCATGATTCACAAAATCAGAAACAATCAGATAGTATCCGGCATATCCCATAGAGGATACGACTACAAGCTCATATTCGATGCGATATTTATAATCCTCTTTTGAATATTTGCCGTCATAGAAAATATCCCCGCATTTTTCGCGCCGATCAAGTCCTTCATAAGCAAGCTTTTTCAGATAATCTTTTGCCGATAAGCCGTTCGGCGGATCAAATCTCGGAAGCTGAGTTTTTCCGAAAGTAAATTCAAAGTTGCACTGCTCAGCAATTTTTACGGTATTTTCACAAGCACCCTCAAAATGACCGAAAAGCTGATACATTTCATCAGCGTTTTTTAAATAGAATTCATCGGTTTCAAAGCCGGCATGACGTCCGTCTGAAACCATACTGTTTGTCTGGATACACATCATGACAGATTGAATTTTTGCATCTTCTTTCCGAAGATAATGGACATCATTTGTTGCCACCATCGGAATTCCGGTACGCTCAGATATTCCGGCGATACATTCATTTACCATTCTCTGACCGTCGATTCCCTGATCTTGAAGTTCAAGATAGAAATTGCCGCTTCCGAAAATGTTGTCAAGTTTAAGCGCGTATTCCTCTGCTGCCTCAAGATTTCCATTTATAATCTGTCTTGGAATATATCCTGCAAGACAGGCAGAAAGCGCAATCAAGCCCTCGGAATGAGCCGATAAAAGCTCAAGATCAATACGGGGTTTTCTGTAAAAGCCTTCCGTAAAAGCTTTTGACACCATGTAAATAAGATTTTTGTAACCCACTTCATTTTTAACCAGCAAAAGAAGATGATTGTAATCGCTTTCACCGCTTCCCGAACGATCGTATCTGGAACCCTTCGCCACATATACTTCACAACCGATTATCGGTTTTATTCCCGCTTCCCGGCAAGCATTGTAAAAAGCTACAACACCGTACATAACGCCATGATCCGTGATGGCGACCGATTTCTGACCGAGAGCAGAGACTGTCTTTGGAATACACGATATTCGGCAGGCACCGTCAAGCAGACTGTACTCGCTGTGAAGATGGAGATGGACAAAATCTCTCATATACTGCGTTCCTTTCAACATTTCTTTGAAAAATCAATAAGACGTTTGAGACGATGGTTAACTCCGGATTTTGTAATGGGGGGTGTATGTTTTTCTGCAAGCTCCGAGAGCGTGGCGTTGGGAAATGCAGCTCTGATATCCAGCGTAGCACGAAGCTCATCGGGAAGCTCATCCGCTTTACCGGATTGTATTATCGTCTCAATAGCCTTCATCTGTTCATTAGACGCTGCAACGGTCTTGCCTATATTGGCAAGTTCACAGTTTGAAACCCTATTTACATTATTTCGGATATCCTTATATATTTTGACATTTAACAATTCAAAAGCCGCCCGATTGGCTCCTATATGACCGAGTATATCAACAATTTCTTCGCTGTCTTTAAAATAAATGCCGCGCATTTTATCTCCTCGCTCCGTTATTCGCGGAAAAACGCCGAGGCTTTCCAGAAAAGAAAGAAAAGAAAAGGCAGACGTCTCATTTCTCATGAGAAATTCGAGATGGTAAGCATTTCCCGGAGCAGTAACGGTACCACAGGATAGAAAAACACCTCTGACAAACGACCAACCGCAAAACTGACACTGCATCACGTTATTCTGAATCTTGTCAAGAGAAACACCGCTTAATAATCCGATTGAAGAAAATAAAGCTGATATCAGCATAGGAGAAGCAATATCTAAAAGTTCGGCGTCACTGCTTCCTTTTACCTTTAAAAACTCACGAATAAGCTTAGCATATCGGATGAGAACCACTGGATTTTCCGTGTCAAGTGCAATATGATTTTTTTCAAATACGGAAGCACCGAACATCATACCGTACAGTTCCGATGCTCGGCAACATTTCAGCTTGTTTTTTGCAGCACATATTTCGTTTTTTGCATCCTGGGAAAATGAATCAAGCATAGCAATATGCCGCTCCTACCGATCTATTTTATTTGTCTCCGATAAATTTTTTAACGATATCTCTGTGAACCATGATCACATTAAGACCTTCGGAACGCAGATGTGCCGAAAGAGCTTCCGCAATAGCAACTGAGCGATGTTTTCCGCCTGTACAACCGATAGCAATCGTGAGTTGATTTTTGCCCTCCTCTGCATAAAGCGGGACAAGAAAATCAACCATATCGTATAATTTGTTCATAAATTCAAGGGTTTGTTTAGAAGAAAAAACATATTCACTGACCACCTGTTCAAGACCTGTCAGATTTTTCATCTCCGGGATGTAAAAAGGATTCGGAAAGCATCTTACATCAAATACAAGATCTGCTTCGGTGGCTATACCGTATTTGTACCCAAAAGACATACAGGTTATAACAAGACTGCCTGTACGGGAAGTATTCTGAATTGCCATCAGCTTGTCTTTAAGCTGTGATGAAGTAAGCGACGAGGTATCGATAATATAATCCGCTTTTTCTCGTACCGGTTGAAGCATGCTACGTTCAAGCGCTAAAGCCTCGTTAACAGAAATATTTTTAAGCGTAACAAGAGGATGCACCCGCCGAGTTTCCTTATATCGGTTTATAAGCACTCTGTCCTCACAGTCAATAAAAACTGTACGGCAACAATACCCCTTCTCTTTGAGCGTATCTAGTTCCGACAGCAAGGGAAGAAAATCACTTTCCCCCCGTACATCTATAATAAAAGCGACGCTTGTACTTTTACCGGGCATTTTCGAATACAGTTCAGCAAAATAGGGTATCATTGCGGAAGGCATATTATCAATACAGTAATACCCCATATCTTCAAGAATATTAGATGCCTGCGTTTTTCCCGCACCGGACATTCCGGTAATTACAATAAATTCCATAGTATGGTCATGCCTTTCTCATAAGTGAGATTGTTCAGGTTATAAAAACCGTTTGTGTGCATAATTGTGATATGTATTATCTGAAAAAATGCAAGCAAATGCACAACAAAGGCGTTTGCCGTGTCCCCGGCGGTGTTGCCTTAAGCTTATCCTTTCGAATAGGGTATAAATTTCACTTCGCATTCAATATTTATCCCATTCATTTCGAAAATTTTGTGCTTAACAAATTCAATCAAATTCAAAACATCCGCCGCAGTTGCATTTTCACGGTTTATAATAAATCCTGCATGTTTCTCCGAAACCTGTGCTCCTCCGACAGAGTAACCCTTCAGCCCCGCCTCCTCAATCAGTTTCCCGGTAAAATAACCGGGGTATCGCTTAAAGGTACTTCCCGCATTCGGAAATTCAAGCGGCTGTTTTTCGCGTCGTCTGCTCATATACTCGATCATATCGGCTTTTATAAGCTCGCACTCACGTTTTTTTAGACGCAAGACAGCTGAAAGAATGATTAAATCGGTATGCTGAAATATGCTGTCCCTGTAATCAAAACTGCATTCACTGTTTGAAAAAACACCTTTATTACCCGTATTCTTATCATACCAACTCACGCTTTCGATAATATCGTTCATTTCGCCGCCGTACGCTCCGGCATTCATGTATACCGCACCACCGAGCGTTCCGGGAATACCGTAAGCGAATTCAAAGCCACCGAGTCCGTTTTTTTGGGCAATTCCCGAAAGAAATGTGAGCGGAACACCGCACTCGGCATGTAGAGTGTTACCCTCTACATTTATTTGAGTTAGTTCAGAAGTAAAAATGACTATTCCGTCAAAACCTTCGTCGGAAAATAAAACATTGGAAGCATTTCCTATAACCGCATGATAAATTAATTTGCTTTTACAAAAATTCAACAGTGCTAAAAGCTCTGACACCGTATGAGGATATGCGGCAAAAGCCGCGTTGCCGCCGATGCGAAAGGTAGAAGCTTTTGAAAGCGGATAATTTTTTCGGTACGTTATCTGCCTCTGTAAAAAAAATTCCTCAACAATATTGCCGTTAAAAATCATAGCATATTAATTCCTTTCGCAGCCATTTTTAACATGAAAAAACAAATTGTCCTATCAGACACGGTATTACGGAAATGTTACGACCTATTTGCATAATGAAAATACTTGCTACATCATATGCCGAAACAGCGGCATATAATGAATAAGAATGAAAAGAGTTCATTTTTCAAGAAGAAATCTATGATATACTTTCTTGCCTTTTTTTATAATAACATCATTTTCAAACGCAGAAATATCTACCGTATATGAAAAATCCAATACTTTTATATCGCCAAGCATGATTCCACCCTGCTGTATAAGACGTTTGGCTTCTCCTTTTGACGGTGCAAGAGCACTCTTTACGAGCATATCCGAAACAGCAATTTTTCCTTCGTTAAAATCTGAGAAGGAAAGAACGGTAGTCGGCATATTGACAGAAACAGTCCCTTGTGCAAAAATTTGACGCGACGTTTCAAGCGCCTTCTCTGCCTCCTCTTCCCCATGTACCAGCTTAGTAAGCTCATAGGCAAGAATTTCCTTTGCATGGTTAAGCTGAGAACCTTCCCATGAATCCATCTCGTCAATCTGTTCAAGCGGAAGAAAAGTCAGCATACGTATGCATTTCAGGACATCATCATCTCCGACATTTCTCCAGTATTGGAAAAAGTCATAAGGGCTTGTTTTAGCAGGATCGAGCCAAACAGCCCCTGAAGCGGTTTTTCCCATCTTCTTCCCTTCCGAATTGAGCAGCAGAGTAATTGTCATCGCATAAGCATCTTTACCGAGCTTTCTTCTGATAAGCTCGGTACCGCCGAGCATATTGGACCATTGGTCGTCCCCGCCGAACTGCATATTACAGCCGTATTCTTTAAAGAGATGATAAAAATCATAAGACTGCATTATCATATAATTGAATTCAAGGAAAGAAAGCCCCTTTTCCATTCTCTGTTCATAGCATTTCGCCCGAAGCATATTGTTAACCGAAAAGCAAGCGCCGACATCGCGCAGAAGCTCAATATAATTCAGCTTCAGAAGCCAATCGGCATTATTCACCATCATGGCTTTCCCTTCACCGAATTCGATAAATCTGCTCATCTGTTTTTTAAAGCAATCGCAATTGTGCTGTATTGTCTCCGGCGTCATCATAGAACGCATATCGGTTCTGCCGGAAGGATCACCGATATACCCCGTTCCTCCGCCGATAAGGGCGATCGGACGGTTTCCCGCCATTTGCAGCCGCTTCATAAGACAGAGAGCCATAAAATGACCGACATGGAGACTGTCAGCGGTAGGATCAAATCCGATATAGAAAACAGCCTTCCCGTTATTTATCATTTCCTTAATTTCTTCTTCGTCGGTTACCTGAGCAATAAGCCCTCTGGCAACAAGTTCATCATAAATTGTCATCTTTAAAATAATTCCTTCCAACTCTTTTTTTATTCAGTCATTATCAGCGGAATCAAGCATTTCCGCAGCAGAATCAAGCAACTTATCGGTGATGTTGACGCCCCCCATAATTCTCGCAATTTCCTTGATTCTTCCTTCTCGTTCAAGCTCTGTGACCGACGTCTCCACTCTGCCGTCTTTCTCATTTTTTCTTATGAGGTATTGATGGTGTGCCTCTGCGGCTATCTGAGCGGAATGAGTAACACAAATTACCTGATTAGCAGAAGCAAGAGCACGAAGTCTCATACCTATTTTCTGAGAGGTTTTGCCGGAAACACCGGTGTCTATTTCATCAAATATCAAAGTTTCCCCTGACGCATCGGCGGCGTTTACACTCTTGAGAGCGAGCATTATCCTTG
>USPP01000005.1 GCA_900556615.1 uncultured Eubacteriales bacterium | reverse complement strand
AAAAAAGGATTTCAAAACAGAGCAGCCGGACGGCGGCGAGCTTCATAAAATACTCGAACCGATTGAAAGACGGCTTTCTTATCCTTCCGAATCGGAAATACGCGAGGTTCTGCGTCAGATGGGAAAAACAAAGCCGGAGGACGAGCTGAACTGCGGCTCCTGCGGTTATGACACCTGTCGGGAAAAGGCAGTTGCCGTATATCACGGCAAGGCGGAAATTTCGATGTGCCTGCCTTATCTGAAAGAGAAAGCCGAGAGCTTTTCCGATAATATTGTAAATAATTCTCCGAACGGGATCATTGTTCTGAATGACAAGCTGGAGGTTCAGAAAATTAATCCGGCTGCGATGAAAATAATGAATATCCGTCTTGCCGCCGATGTTCTCGGAGAGCCGGTGGTAAGGATAATGGATCCCAGACCTTTTCTTGATGTTCTTCAAAGCCGAAAGGGCGCTCCGTCAACGAAAATTTATCTTGCCGAGTACGGTAAATATGCAGAACAGAGCATTGTTTTTGATAATGAATATCATTTGCTTATCTGTTTGATACGAGATATTACCGAGGAAGAAAATGAGCGCCGCCGGAAAGAGGAAATAAGTGGGCAGACCGCTGAAATTGCAGACCGCGTGGTAGATAAACAGATGCGCATTGTGCAGGAAATCGCTTCTCTTCTCGGAGAAACCGCCGCAGAGACAAAGATAGCGCTTACAAAGCTGAAGGAGTCGATCAGAGATGAATAATCTTTGCGCAGAGGTGGGCTGGAAAAGCATAAATCATGTGGGCGAGGAGCTTTGCGGCGACCATGTCGATATTGTAAGTCAGGGGGAGGATTCACAGGTGATTGTCCTTGCCGACGGACTCGGAAGCGGCGTAAAAGCGAGTATTCTCTCTACCCTTACTTCGAAAATAATATCTACTATGATGGCGGAGGGGCTTTCTATTGAGGATTGCGTTGAGACGATTGCCGCTACACTCCCTATATGCTCGGTGAGGGGAGTAGCGTATTCTACTTTTACGATCATACATCTGATTGATAATGAATATGCAGAGTTGATACAGTACGATAACCCCGGAGTCATTTTAATCCGCGATTATAACAGCTGCGAGTATCCGAAAACCGAGATCAGCGTCGGCGGTAAAAAAATAATCAGATCCAAAATAAAGCTGAGAGAGAACGACATATTTATAGCAATGAGCGACGGCTGTCCGCATGCCGGGATCGGTACTGCCTATAATTTCGGCTGGCAGCTTTCTGATATTGCTTCCTTTATGGAGGGAATCGCCTATGCCGGATATACGGCGAAAACGCTTGCTACCATGCTGGTTGACGAATGCAATAAGCTTTATGGGGAGCGTCCCGGAGACGACGCTACCGCCTGCGTTGTCAAAATCAGAAGGAGGGAACCGATGAATATTCTGTTCGGTCCTCCGTCAAACCGCGACGATTGCAATCGTATGATGGCGTTGTTTTTTTCCAAGGAAGGAAAGCATATTGTCTGCGGAGGCACGACAGCGTCGATTGCCGCAAAGTATCTCGGAAAGCAGGTCAAAACCAGCCTTGCTTTTGAAGATAAGGAAATCCCTCCGATTTCCGAAATTGAGGGTGTTGATCTTGTTACCGAAGGCGTTATTACGGTAAACAAGGTATTAACCTATGCTAAGGACTATCTTGCCGATAATAAGTCCTATGAGCATTGGGGGTTCAAACGTGACGGTGCATCTCTTATCAGCAGAATGCTGTTTGAGGAGGCAACCGATATCAACTTTTATGTCGGCAGAGCGGTTAATCCGGCACATCAGAATCCGGATTTGCCTATTAATTTCAATATTAAAATGAATCTTGTTGAAGCGCTTTCGGAATGTCTGACTAAAATGGGAAAAAGGATAAAGGTCAGTTATTTCTGATTGCATACGATATCTATAGGAAAGGCTTTCAGTCCCATGAGAAAATTTGATACAAAGGTACAGCATCTGAAATATAAAGTGCTCCGCGAGGTAGCGCGCCATGCGTGGAACGGAACGCTTTTTGAAAATTTGACGGATATTCCGAAGCAGATTGTTCCCGGTAATGTTCCGACCATGCGGTGCTGCGTTTATAAAGAAAGAGCCATTCTGTCGGAACGGGTAAAGCTGGCGATAGGAGGAGACACTTCCAATCCGAATGTTATAGAAGTCATTGAAATTGCCTGTGATGAATGTCCTGTCGGAGGATATGAGGTGACAAACGCCTGCCGCGGCTGTCTTGCGCATCGGTGTGAGGATGTCTGCAAGCGGGGTGCTATCAGCTTTGATCATCAGCAAAAGGCTCATATTGACAAGAGTAAGTGCGTGGAGTGCGGCGCTTGCGCGAAGGTATGCCCCTATACGGCGATTATGAATTATAAACGCCCCTGTGAAAATGCCTGCAAAGTAAAGGCAATCTCTATGAGTGAGACAAAGGCGGCAAAAATCGACAATAACAAGTGCATTTCCTGCGGCGCCTGCGTTTATCAATGCCCCTTTGGAGCTATCTCCGACAAATCCTTTATTTTGAATGTGATTGATCTGATCAAAAAAAGCGAAAATAATTCCGAATATAAGGTGTATGCCGTTGTGGCGCCGTCAATATCAAGTCAGTTTACCTATGCAAAGCTCGGTCAGGTAATAAGCGGAATCAAGGCGCTCGGTTTTCATACTGTTGTTGAGGCGGCGCTCGGCGCCGATATGGTAGCCGACGCCGAATCGAGAGAGCTTGTTGAAAAGGGTGTTCTCACAAGCTCTTGCTGTCCGGCGTTTGTTGATTATATAGAAAAGCAGTTTCCTCAGCTTAAAGGCTATGTATCACATAATCTTTCACCGATGGCTACGATCGCAAAGTATATAAAGAGTTTGGATTCTTCTGCAAAAGTCGTGTTTATAGGTCCCTGTACGGCAAAGAAAATGGAGTTTCAGAAACCGGAGGTTCACAAGTATATCGATATAGCTATGACATTTGAGGAGCTTCAGGCACTTTTTGACAGCAGAGATCTCGATATTACCTCAATGGAGGAGGGCGTACTTGACAATGCTTCCTACTTCGGAAGAATTTTTGCGCGCTGCGGCGGGCTTGCCGACGCGGTGCGGGAGGGACTTAAGGAGCACGGGAACGAAGATTTTGAATTGAGAGCCATTTCCTGTGACGGCATTGAAGAGTGCCGTACCGCACTTCTCAAGCTCTCGAAAAAAGTCGGAAATACCAATTTCATTGAGGGTATGGCTTGTGTCGGCGGCTGTATAGGTGGCGCCGGGTGTCTTACTCACGGTGAAAAGAACAAGGCAGAAGTTGATAAGTATGGAAAAGAAGCTTATGAAAAAACGATTGCAGACGCGATTTCCGTTTTGAAATAGTAAAGCACTTATAATTGAATTTGACAAAACGGGTTTTGGATGAAATAAGAAGATGAACTATCATCGCTATTGCAGGCGATAGTTCATCTTTCTGTTTTTATAAGATTGGTGTTTGATCTTTGATTGACGGGTTTAAAAAGATTTCCTCTGCTTTCTTTGATATTTTTGCATATTGGTCGGCAGTCAGCCGCATGTATTCTGTAAAATCTTCGGTGGGGCGGCAGCGGCAATGGATTGAAATCGGAAGCTGTTCATACCGATTCAGGTAGTATTTTGCACAGCAAGGATAGGCAAGAAGCGCAAAATCGGAGGCGGAACCGAGGTAGGATTGAAGCAGTGCGGCTTTTTCGGAGTTGTAATTCGTGTTTATCAGTTCTGAATAGAGTTTGGGATGAATGTTTCCCATAACACCGCTGAAGCCACTTGCACCGAGGCGAAGCGAATATAACAGCGTTGTGCTGTTCGCATTAAAAAGACACATTCCGCTTTCCCGTATAATGTTAAGTCTTGCCGCAAGCATCTTCTCATCGCAGCAGGTATCCTTGATAAAGAGAAAACGATTGGTCGCTGCGCACCATTTCAGCATATTTTCGTTTAAAAGCCGTTTATACGGTTCCGGACTTTCATATAGCCCGAGCGGTATGGCGGAGGGAAGACGGGAGATCAGTTTTTCGGTATCTGAAATCCATTTTTTATCTCCGGTTTCCGCGATATCCATTCGGTTTGTAACGAGAATCAGAGCGTCCGGCTTTGCGGATGCTATTCCGGTAAGCTCTTCGACCTGCTCGTCAAAACGGTTGGAAACGTGACCGGAGGCGACTACTCTCATTTTTCTTCCGGAACTATCGAGGCCTTCCAATCGGTTTCTTTCCGATATAACGGCTTGAACGAGTTTGGTTCTTTCTTCGGAAGTGAGATGACGGATTTCGCTTGATTGGCAGGCGGCAAAAATACCGTCGCATCCCTGTTTCCAATACCATTCGGTAAGCTTTTTGACTCCTTCATAGTCAATTTTTCCGTCAGAACAATACGGTGTGATCATTGTCGGATATACGCCGCGGCATTCGGATTTGGTCAACATGTTAAATAGGATGTTTCCTTTCTGTTTGGCAGTTATGATTTATTTTCCGAGGTTCTTCTCTGCCATTTTTTCATATTTCTCCATAAGGGAATTGAAACTTGTTTCCACTTCAAGCGTTAATTCCTTCTTCTTTTTTTCAATTATATCTTGACTAAAACTGTATTTCAATGCTTTTTTAGGACATTAACTTGAATAAAAAGGACAAAATATGATATTTGCCGGATATTTGCAAAAAATATCGGTGTATTACTTCTTGACATTATTGTAAATGTTTAATATAATATCTTAAATATAGTGATTGCAGTAAAAATGCGACGGCGCTTTTCCAAAGGGTTTGGGGATTATGCGGCGCTTAACGAAAAAAGATAAACCCATATTTTCGTGTCGATATTATGCAGTATCCCCTAAAATGCAACAGTCGAGGGAGGTTGTGCAAATGGAATCGGGTTTTGATGAAAATGAGATGCGGCAGACACAACGACTTAATTATATTTCATCTTTTTCCATATCTTATCCGTTGGAGACGGAACTTCGGTATTTCAAAAAACATTTACGCGGAATCAATTACTTCGAGCTTCGTCATTACCCGCATAGTCATCCTTTTTTTGAGCTTCATTTTCCCGACGGGGAGAGCATGAATATGATAATAGAAGGAGAAAACGTTACCGTTCCGGCAGAGGGCGGAATCCTGATTTTTCCCGATTGTATTCATTATTGGGATGAGAACAATACTGCATCGCGTCATTTCTCGATTGCCTTTACCGTGAAAAACCAATCGGTAGAATCTTATATAATGGAGCTAAAATCGGATATGAATTATATTCTTTATGGGAAAACCGAGGTTGTGAGCTTTGTTCTCTCATATGCTCTCCGCGCGATGGATAACGATTATAATACAAGAGTGTCGCTTCTCAAAAGTCTTACTTCGATATTTATGAATGAAATCATACAGGATTTCAATTCACGCAGCAAACATAAGGTTACTGAGATTTCCAAGCCGTCACGGACAGCGCTTGCAAAGAAATATATTGCGGAAAATGTCCGATCGGGACTCAGTGTATCAGAGGTTTCACGAAAGCTTCACCTTAGCGAGAAACAGTTAAACCGCCTTTTTGTTAAGAATGAGGGAATTTCAGTTTCACAGTATATCAGAAACAGACTATGCGAGGAAGCGGAGGCACAGCTTTTGCGCCAGGAACAAACGGTGAAAGAGATAAGCTACGAGTTGGGATTCTCGAGTGCAAGCTCTTTCTCTAAGTTTTTTAAGCTTCATAAAGGGCTTAGCCCGACGGAATTTCGTTTGAAGTGTAACGAGAATTGAATGAAATGTTTCGGATTCATTTTCTTCTTATCGTTAGATCACTATAAAAGTATACCAATTAGAAATAATATGTCCTAAAATGTCAAGAGGATGTCCTGAAATACCATGGACATCCTTTTTGTTATATGATAAAGTTATAAAAAAGAAGGCGAATCGGATGCTTGCCAAAGAAGAAAAGTTAATCGTGAAACCGGGATTTGTCTTCTCCAATATCCTCTCAGAAAGGATGGGAATCATGATATTCTCAAAAAACATTTCTTTTAGTGGAACTGCTGTGATACGAAACTCACTTCTGTTTCTGTTATCTCTTTTCTGCTTCTGTTCATGTCAGAGCGGTTCCGAACAAAGTAAGGAGAGCGAAATAATAAAACCTGTTTCCTATATCTCATTAAGTGACTATGTCCTTGTTTGTCCCGAAAATGCCGATGCCTCTCTCAATCGCCTGTGCCTTGATATTCGCGATGCGGTGGAGGCGGAGACGAAGGTTAAGTTACTTTACAAGGATGATTTTATTAAGAATGGTGACGATAGTGAGATTGAAGGAAAAGAGATTCTTGTCGGAAATACGTCACGCAAGGAAAGCGATGAAGCGCTTAAAGAGCTTTCTTGCGCCCTTGACTATCGTATCTGTGTCATGGGTGACAAAATCGTGATCGTCGGTGGTTCAGAAGTTGCACTTCATGAAGCTATTTCTGATTTTATTCAAAATATTATTCAAGGAGAAAATGCTATGATTCCTGAAAATTATGACAAGCTGTACCGCTTTAATCGAGAGGAATATCTTGAGGTACTTAATCCGGTTCTTTCTTTTGATTTTAATGCTATTGAGAATAAGTGCGTAAAATCAAGCGACGGTATAGTTGAGGCAAGACTTATCAATGCCTTGATCGAAGGTGGTTATTCCGGTACGGCTCCCCGTTTCCAATACAGTAAGAAGGGAGGAGCGGTTATGGAGCCGGGTACAATCGCCTCCCTTTGGGAAGGAAAGACAGGATATTCGGTTTCTATGTGGTTAATGCCCTATCAGTCGATTGATGCCACTATCCATTACCGTCTGCTTTCAGTATACGGCGAGCGCTCTAAGGAAATCCTTGCGATAGAATACAGTAGTCCGACTGTCTATGTTACCGTCCGCGATTCGGGGGATAAAGAAGCACAAAAGCTTTCTTTTACTTACAATCTGGATACCGCAGTTCCTCCTTTTAATGCTACGCATACCAACGACGGTGTTTGGCAGCTTCTAACCGTGACGGTTGATCGTGCCGGTAACGGTGTTAGGCTATATATCAACGGCATCGAGATTGCCGCCTTCGGTGATAAGATTGTTTTTGAAACAGATGCTCTTCCTGAACAAAGCAAAATAGTAGTTGGGGATTGTATCGGCGGTGATGGTGAAACCTCTTCCCGTAGTTTCAATGGCGTTATCGATGATGTTATGTTCTTTGATCGTGCCCTCAGCGCTTCCGATGTCTATGCACTTTATCTAACCTATGGTGAAAGCGAAACGCGTTCGATAACCGAAGATCAAGCCTTCCTTGATGCTATGATAGAAAAACTCGGTTCTAGTTTGGCCGTTAAAGCGGAAACCTCGAATGTTATCTATTTAGGCCGAGTGGTTAAGGCGGATGTTACCGATTACTCGATTAAGAATACTGTAATCGACGACAAATTGTATTTGCCCTCGAATCTCTGTGAACGGTACTTCGGAATCGTTGACGGGACTACGCTGACAATAGGGGAGACAAAGGTTGTCGGAAAGATGGTTAATACTGTGGCCTATTTCTCCGCTGTTGATATTTGCACAGCAATGGGATGGAACTATATCGATCAGGTGAGTACAAACGGTATGTTCTTACTGCTTGCTCCCGATTCCAACATCGATGCCGACGCTGATACTGCTTATATTACTCGTATGATCCCTTTCTGTGAGGTCGGTGAGGATGAACCAACCATAACCGTGGAACAGACTCGTGTTGTTATCGCGGATTCGGATACTAAAGGAGGCAACTATACCTACAGTCCCTCAATCGTACGTGTCGGTAACGCACTTTACGCCTCTCGCGACATCTCTTGTCTCTATACCGAAATTTTTCGCTCAGAAGATGAAGGTAAGACATGGAATTATGTCGGAAAGGTAGAAGGTATGTGGTGGGCAACCATTTTTGAAAATAACGGCGAACTGTATCTGATTGGACGTTATACGAGCGGCGGAATTTCCGGATCAGGTCCTCATTATATTGGCGTTACCAAGAGTACTGACGGCGGTGTGACCTGGAGCGATATCGATGCAACGAAGGGCGGCATCAGTTATGATGGCGGTAGAGGAGTTCATTGTGCACCAACACCGGTCCTTAAGCTGAATGGAAAAATTTATCGTGTTTTTGAATCGACTTCGGGTGGGAATCGTGAATTTATCATTAGTGCCGATGAGAACAGCGATCTTCTTAATCCGAACAGTTGGACAATTTCTCAATACTTTAGTGGCTACGGCTTTCCGTGTGAAGGTAATGCTGTTATGGGGCCTGACGGCAACGTTTGGATTCTGGCACGCTACACGGCAAATAATGCTTTTCTTATGCGACTGCTTGAGGATGGTAGGGTTGTCGGTTACAATGGTGACGGTTCCGCTTCCTTGATTGATTTTCCGAGTACTGCAAATAAGTTCACTTGTCGCTATGACGAAAAAACAGGCAAGTATATCGCACTTACCTGCCCACAGATGGATGTTAATTGTTACTATCAGCGCAATTACGCAGCACTTTGTGTCTCAGATGATCTTATCCACTGGGAACTGAAAGAGATTCTTCTTTGCGACCGTGAAATTTGCAATGACACCGTATCGGTTGCCCAACACGCCTTCCAATATATTGATTGGATATTTGATGGTGATGATATTCTCTTTGTAGTACGTGAATCGGCAGAGGATGCCGCGAACTTCCATGACAGCAACTATTTGACACTTTACAGGATCGCGGAATACGCCAATCTTGTTAAGTAAAGGCACCCCCCTAAAAGTGCAGGGATAACTATGTCAAAAATTGGTGATGACGACCAATTTTGGAGGCTTTCAAGCCTCATATATAACGATTTTTTGGCGTGGGTGCGTTTCAACACTCAAAAATCGTAAAAGTTTGCATTTGAAACGCAAAATCTAAGTTCGGAAATCAATTTTTTGAGGTTTCCAAAATAAAAAATTTGTGGCACTGCCACAAGAAAGAGGTATTTACCATGAAACGAACTCTTGTAGCACTTTTCCTTGTTTTCACCATGCTATCTACTCTCGGTATGATGGTATCGGCAGAAACGACTGCCAACAGCGCTAACGGCAGGTATGCCGGAACTTATCTGGACATTGACTTCGATAGCACCGCTGATGTTAAGACCACAGTAGCTCCTACTGATTCCTCGATGGCGATCAAGGACGGTGTCCTAAAAGTGTCCACTTCCCTGACTTCGGTTGCAGCTAATCAAGCTTTCGACTTTGAACTCAATGTTCCTGAAACCACCATTGATATGTCAAAACCCTTTACTTACTCCTTCCGTCTTCGTATGAGCGGTGCCGCTGCCGGTTTTGCCCAGTTCGTTACTGACCTTGCTGATAATTCTAAGCTGGCACAGATTTCGACCGATGGCAAGTTTGGAGTAGCTCAGTTTGCTGCCGCTAGCGTTAACACAAACGCCAATACTGTTGCTTCGGAAACAGGACTGACCAACCTGAAGGACGGTAATTGGCATACCATAGATATCCTTTTGACTCCCGTTGAGAACGGTAACGGTAAATGTGAATTTGTTGCTTATATCGACAATGTTGAAATCTATGACTCTACTGGTGCCGAAAATCAGAATACCGCTCTTGAAGATAAATTCTATACCCATACCTTTACCGACAACACGATCAGTAGTTTTATTCTTAAGTTGTGGCTCATGAGTAGTCTCACCAGTGAAGAGGCATGGACCCTTGAAATGGACTACTTCCGTGTTGGTGACGGTACTCTCAATTCTGACAACACCGATAATAACGGGAATACTAACCCCAGCACCGCTGACATAACCCTGTCGACCGCTATCGTCTCGGTTGTCATAGTGATCAGTACTGCAGTGATTTCCAAGAAGCATGCAAAATAAGAAAAATTTTATTTTGAAATGAACATAACAAAACTACGCAAAATTCTAAAACATATGAGAAGGTTTTGCGTAGTTTTGTTAGTAAAGGAGAGGTATTATGAAAAAAATAATTGTTGCGCTTTTGACGGTGACCTTACTTGTATGCAGTATCGTCTCTTGCAACTTTGGCGATGATAATCCTGACGATGTCTCAACGAGCAATACGGCGGATGATGAGACTTCCGGTACAGTCGAAACAACCGAGGATCCTCTTTATGCTGATCCTGCTCTTGAAAGGCAGGATTTCGGCGGACGGGATTTTGTTTTTCTTGAGCGTGATCGGACTAATTATATGGAATTCGGTATCTATGAGGATAGCGCTAACAAAGTGGATGCTGCTGTCTTCGCTCGTAATTTAGCAATTCAAGAAAAATACAATGTCACGATTAAGACGAATAAATATGGATTTAATGAGGCAGTTACGTATGCTTCGACACAAATCGCAGCGAATTCATTGGATTTCGATGTGATCGACGAAGGTTTTGAGTATCATATGATGCTTGCCAGCAGCGGTTATATCTATGATATCGATAGTGTTCCCGTTGTTAATACAGCAAAACATTATTGGATGCAGGATGTTCTTGATGATTCCAGTATTGCGAACAAGAATTATTTTCTTGTCTCATATGCGAATATAAATACCTTGAATGCGACCGGTGTTGTTTTTTTCAATACAGAGCTTATTGACGATCTGAAGCTTGAATCTCCCTATGATTTGGTGCGTAACAATGAATGGACTTATGACAAAATGTTCGAAATGAGCAAGTTGGCGTATAAAGACAACGGCGACAATGTTTTCTCTTACGATGACACTTTTGGATCGGTAACGACAAATGCGGTCACGGAGTGTATGCTTGCTGGTATGGGAGGAGAGCTTATCACAAAGGATAAGGACGATATGCCCGAGTTGAATCTCAATAATGAAAAAACCATTGATATTATTACCAAGATTGTGGAATACTGGGCGGATGATTCTTCTCTTCATATTAACCGTTATTCTTCCTATCAGTCACCGAATAATGGTGGGAATCTGCTTAGTGATACTATGCTTGCAGGTCGTGCTCTTTTTATGCCTGAATTGCTTTATCAATTGAACGGATTTGCCGATTCCGATTTTATTATTGGAATGCTGCCGTTGCCCAAATTTGACGAGAAACAGGAATATTATTGGTCTTATGTTCATCAGACACATGGTACCGCTTTTTCGGTCCCGATTATTATGGAAGGTGAACAGCTGCAGCAGACAGGTACTATTCTTGAGGATATAGCCTACATCTCCTATTATGATATTCGTCCCGTGTTCTATGATGAAAATCTGAAGATTCGCCGTGCGCAGGATACAGAATCCTCTGAAATGCTTGATATTATCTTCTCTCATATTCGAGTTGATCTCGGTATTATTCTGCATCGTAACGGTATTGCTCCCAACACTCTTATTCGTAATTTTGTTTTGAATAAAAATACCTCTTTCGTCAGCTCTATCGAAGGTGAATCGCTCAATTACCAAGCGAAACTTGACGAATACGTTGATAAGCTGTCCGGCTGAGTGAAAGACGAAAGACGATTCGAATCGGAATCGTGACGAAAAAAAAAGTATATGAAGATACCCACCACATTGATTGGGATGTGGTGGGTATTTGACTATTCAAGCGTGAATTTATTAGTATTCGTTATTCAAGAATTGTATGGTGCTCATTTTTATGATATACTAAGAATAACTTTTCTATAGAGAAATTTTTTGATTGTACCGTTACCCTGCCGGGAAAAAAGTTGTCTTTATAATTGAAGATCTTCAAACCGTGAAAGGAGAAACCGATGGAGGATTCCCGTATTATCGCACTGTACCGAGAGCGATCCGAGGAGGCAGTTTCAGAAACCGAGAAGAAATACGGAAAAATGTGCCGCAGTATTGCAAGAAATATTTTGCGTAATGAAGCTGATGCGGAAGAATGCACCTCCGATGTCTATCTTACCGTATGGAACTGTATTCCGCCGCAGGAGCCGTACGATTTTTGCGCGTACATAGCAAAAATCACACGGAACCTTGCCTTTAACCGCAGAAAAGCTAAAGGCAGGCAAAAACGTGGCGGGGGCAGATACGATGCAGTCCTGGAGGAGTTGTCGGCTGTTTTACAGGACACCGAAGACATTGAGGATATAAGCGAAGGGCTTCGTATAAGAGAACTTATTGAGAGATATCTTTTCAGTATAGATTCTGACAAGCGAAAAGGCTTTGTTATGCGATATTGGTTTTGCGATTCGATTTCGGATATTGCGCTTTCTCTCGGTATGAGTAAAGGGCAGGTAAAGATGATGCTTCTCCGCACACGGAAAGATTTAAAGATTTATCTTGAAAAGGAGGACGTCAGTATATGAATAAAGATAAATTGTCTCGGATCATCGGAGAGCTTGACGACCGTATTGTCAGCGAGAGCGCGGGTGCCCGTATATCCTCGGGCAGGTCAGAGACGGTGCCGGAGAAAAAGAGAAGAGGTATTGGACGATGGATTGAGGCGGCAGCGTGTCTGCTTATCGTTACAGGAATGATAGGAGCTGCGGTTATTCTGCCGTCTCTGACGAAAAAGAGCGGACCAGCAAGCACCGGGGCAGAGACATATATATCGTCCAATATATTGATCGATACGGGGAACGATATGCCGAATCAGATGGGAGAGATGATTCCCGTTATCTATAAGAGCGCTCTGTTTTGTTGGGGATACAACGGCAATGTAGACGGTTGGAATAAGGCTGTGGTTATCCGCAGCAAGAATGAACTGACAGAATATATTGAGGAGAGAAAAGAAAAGAACCCTTTGGTTGTTCCGGATGTCGAAGATGAAAAGTTAATATCACAGATAACCGATGCGTATTTGAAATGGGAAAAAGATATGCTGGATTTTTCCGATTCATACAGTGACGAATACTTTGAAACGCACGACCTTATAGTGCTTCCGATAGAAGCGGCAAGCGGCAGCTTTCGGTATATGCTTTCCTCGCTTGTCAGGCAAGAAGCGGGAGTGGTGACAGTGGTGGTGAACACTTATATGCCCGAGGTATATACAGATGATCTGCGTGAATTTTGCTGGCTTATTGAAACAGGTGAAAAACTCGGAGCCGATGAAACGGTAGAGGTAAGTTTTTGCGAAACAGATGATACGGCCAAAGCTTCTTACTTCAGAGTCGGTGTGTATGATGATGACTGTACGGAGCCGAAATGTACGCTGATCCGGTCGCGGGATGAGCTTGAAAAACACCTTCAACGCTATCTTGAAAATTCCGATGAGCTTGACGCGATGAAGGATACGCTGGATCGATACTCGGATGATTATTTCAAGACAAATTATCTCGCGATGGTCGGTGCCAGTGTCGGAAGCGGTTCTTATAGGCTGAATGTACGATCCTTGCTCAATGATTGGTCCGGAATTGAGGTTATGCTTGAGACCGTAACAGAAAAAGGGGCGAATGTGACTGCCGATGAAGCATCATGGACAGTTATCATTGAAGGAGAAGGAATACTTCCCGATGACATTAAGGCGAGCGTCCGCAGCGACTTCAGAGAGGTTGACAGCGAGGAGTTTGAACAGTATCGCTGATTCCCGTTTGTTTTATTAAGGAAATACTATTGGAGTACGGCTTGCGTCTTGACGGCATATCTGCTTGTTCATTTTCCGTCACACTTCATAAAATTCGTCGGCAGAGTAGCCTCTCTTGCCTTCTCATTTTGTATCGTTGATGGAAAATATGACTTCGCATCTGTATCGTCAGAACCCGGCGGTATTGCCATAAATGAAGCATTAAAGCGAAAGAACACTTGTCTCTGCTTTTCGTGATGTTCTTAACGGATAGTGGGTAGCCGGAAGGTATAAAAACCTTCCGGCTGCTGCTTTGGCACCTATGTTTTTCTTGTGTTACGGTACTTTTGTGGATTCTCTGCTCCTAAAGTGCCCTCTTGCTCTTAATGATGGTACTACTTCGGAGAAAAAGCAAAAATGTCGAAAAAAACTTGTGCGGTCGGCAACGCCGTCCGATGTGAGCCGAGTCGAGAGGCGTTTGCGCCCCGACTCTTTCTCCTGCTTGATTTTCAACCCAATAAAAAGCTTGAAAAGTTACCGCAAATCTTTCAAAATCCCCCTTGGCTAACCTCGTTCTCAAATCGCCCGGAATAGGCGTTTTTCTTTTTGGTTGTTTGTCGTTTCGCTTTTCCCGGTACACGGGCAACACGAGGAATATCTACAGTGTTGGCTTTGTTTTTTTCTTTGGAAGGCAATCATCTGTATTCCGCTGTAAAGATGTTAATGCGCTCTTTTTTCAAGAGAAACGCATACGCCGCAAGAGACACGATGCTGTCGAAGGCGTTGCCAATACCGAACAGCAGAGCAATTCCGACGAGTGTGGGCACCCATGCACCCGTTACATAAAGAACAAATGCGATACCGTAATAGACGATATTGGTTACCACTGATTCGAACAGCATATATTTCGTCTTGCCGAGCCCGTAGAAGGTAGAGTCGAATACATTTTGGATGGCGTAGAGAACGTAGAAGCCAACGAGAAGCAGAACGAGTTCAAAGAGTTTATCCACGTCAGTGAAGCCGAGCACATACGTCATAAACGGTTTCCAGCCGGGAATGCTCACGAACCACAGCGCTGAGATGATCGCCGTGATTCCGAAATAGCCCAACGTATTTTTACGAATGTTTTCTTTATCTGCAGCTACCTCTTGCTTAATGAGTTCTCCCAACTGGAGTACGGGCAGAAGAAGCCACCCCCATATGAAATTATTTGCCACCCAATAGGTGCCTTGTTCTCCTACAACGTTGACCATTCGCACGATCATCACCATATAGGTAACGTTGCGGACAAGAGATTCCACGCCCGATATTCCGCCGATCTTAACGAATTCTTTCGTCCATGAGAAATCCGGCTTTGCCTTGGTGAATATTTTGATTTTTTCTTTGGCGAGAAGAACGACCGATACGGCAAGCAGAAGCGCATTGACGATTATGTTGGAATAGCCGATGCCGTTCACACCGAGGTGCGCCGACACAGGCAAGTTTGACACGAGAAAGGTATCTGAAACAAGGCATAGAACGAGCCGCGCACCGGTAAGTACGTAAAGATATTTGCTCTTATTCACCGTTACTAATATGACGAGAGCGAACTGCGAGAGGATGGAGAAAATATTGGCAATGCTTTCGATGCGTATGTAGGATGCTGAGGCTTCGACGATGCTTGCCTCAGTTGCCATCAGCTTCAGCAGCGGTTCTGCGAACATTAGCACTACAGCAGAAAGCACAGCATATACGCCGAAGGAAATTAGCATACCGGTTCGTACGCAATTAGTGAATTTTGCTTTATCGTCTTTTACCTTGCCAACGAAATAGAACAGTGGCAGAATGATGGCTTCATTCAGAATTTCATAAATCAGATTGACCCATGAGAGCTGTCCCGCAATTGAGTAAGAATATTCGCCCGGTAACTGTCCGAGGAAAAATACGCGCACCGTGGTGTAGACGGTCGGTGTAAGCCCGAGGACGAGCAATGCGAAAAAGAGCTTGTAATTGATTCTGCTAAGCGACAGTTTGAGCTTGGGAAACATATCCGTCGCCTCCTGTTGTTATTAGCAAAAAGGACAAAAGAAAGACATCTGCATACAATCGCAGATACCAAAAAAACGACAACGCTCCCGTCACCCCATGTCTGCTACCATAAGTGCGATTCGCCGGAAGTTACCGAAAATCTGTCAGGTTTGCGGTAAGCTTCCCAATTGCCATAGCAATCGCTTAAAGTCACTATTTGCTTATGATTATTCTATCATTTTTAATTGCGGAAGTCAATAAAAATTCCATTGCAGTTACAATTTGTCTTTTCATCTTATTCGGTTTTGGTTTTCTTCGTTAAGGGCATCACGCTTTGGAGTGGTGGGTATTTTTTGATTTGCCTAACGGGTTATTGAGAAAGGTTTTCCGAACAGAAATATGCGTCTGCCGAAAACGGTGTTTTCGGCTAATATTCTTTCCCTCTTTCTTGTTAAGAAAGAGGCGGGGAATGGGGCAGCGCTCCAAAATAATTATAATTTACTTTTCTGCACTGTCAGCCGCACAAACCGCAGTGGAAAAGGCGATTTGAAGATTAAACCCGCCGGTATATCCGTCAACATCGATAATTTCACCCGCAAAATACAGTCCTTTCACAAGTTTGGATTCCATTGTTTTCGGGTTAATCTCCTTGGTGGAAACCCCTCCCTTTGTGATGATTGCTTCCTCTATCGGGCGGAAGCGGGAAAGTCTCACAGGAAAGGATTTAAGCAGAGAGATGATTCTGCGGCGTTCCTCTCTGGTTATGGAATTTACCTTCTTATTGGGATCAATTCCGCTTAGCGAGACGAAAACAGGAATCATTTTCGAGGGAAGAAGAGCACCGAGGGAATTGGAAAAATCCCGATTGATATTTTTCGAAAAATCAGAGAGAAGGCGGCTGTCAAGTGTTTTTTCATCGAGCGCCGGCTTGAGGTCGATGACAAGGGTGTATTTTCCCGGTTCAAGGTCGGGAATCATGGAGGAAGCCGATAGTATCATAGGACCTGTCACTCCAAAATGAGTGAACATCATTTCTCCGAAGTCAGAATATGCTTCTTTTCCGTCACTTCTTATCATTACGGCGGAAACATTTTTTAGTGACAGTCCTTGCATTTCCGCACAGAAACGGTCGGGCGATTCTATCGGTACAAGGGAGGGAGAAAGCTTTGTTACCGTGTGACCGAGCTCTTTGGCAAAGCGATAGCCGTCGCCGTCAGAGCCTGTTTTGGGATATGACATTCCGCCTGTGCAGAGTATGACCGCATCGAAGCGGTAATGTTTTCCTCCTGCGATAAGTCCCGTAACAGAACCATCCTCAGCGGTTATTTCGGAGACTCTTTTATTTACAGTATGTCCTTTTACGATATCGCGCAGAGCATGAACGATATCTCCTGCACGATCGGATTTCGGAAAGACGCGGTTTCCTCGTTCTGTTTTGAGAGGCACGCCGTGCTCTTCAAAAAAATTCATGGTATCCAAACAGGAGAAGGCACTGTATGCGGAATAGAGAAAACGGGAATTGGTCGGAATGTTCGCCATGAATTCTTCGGCTGTGCAGTTGTTGGTTATATTGCATCTGCCTTTACCTGTGATGCCGAGCTTAAGACCGAGCCTGTCGTTTCTTTCGAACAGGGTAACATCGGCACTGCCGGAAATAAGCCTTGCCGCCGCCATCATACCAGCAGCGCCGCCTCCTACTATTGCGATTTTTTTCATTTGTTTTATGACTTTGCCTTTGATTTTGCAAAGGTCTCCTTTTCTGCCGGGATTAAGCAGGCTGCGCTTAACCAAGATTGCCGGCTGCTTTTCGGCAAAGACTCAAAACCGTCAGGCGGTTGCCCGACGCGTGGCCTTTTACACTTTATCTTTGTCGTAAACGTCGTATTCGTCCCATATTTTTTCGAGTCGGCTGAATACATCTTCAAGCTCAGTCTGTTTTTTGCGAGACACTGCCACGATAAGAGCGTCGATTATGCTGAGAGGAGCGACAAGGGAATCAACAAAGGACGCCATATCACTTTTGGCATAGAGCTTTGAATCGGCATAAGGCGCGATCGGAGAGCGGTCGCTGTCGGTGAGAGCGATGATATGCGCTTTTTGCGAACGTGCATATTCAACGGCACTGATGATCCGTTTTGAATAGCGGGGAAAGCTGATTGCGATAACCGCATCTTTATCGGATACACGCAGGAGCTGTTCAAAAACCTCGCTTCCGCTTGTGGTCTGTACGAGCGATACGCGTTCAAACATGAATCGGAAATTAAATGCGAGAAAATTTGCTAAAGACGCTGAGCTTCTCATTCCGATTATATAAATCTTGCGTGAGTTCATAAGCGCGTCTACCGCACTGTCAAAATCCTTTCTGCTTACGCTTTCAAGGGTGGCGCGTATTTTGGAAATATCGGAATTGAGAACGCTTTCCAGTACGTCTCCGTTTCCGATCCGATCATTTGTTACCTCCATACGCTGAACAGGGGTAAGCTTCATTCTGATCAGCTCCTGAAGAGCCGTCTGAAGCTCCGGATAGCCTTCAAAGCCGAGAGCGGAGGCAAATCTTACGACGGTGGACTCGCTGACGCCTGTTACTTCTCCGAGCTTTGAGGCAGTCATAAAGGCCGCTTTATCGTAATTGGCGATGAGATAACTGCCGATAGATCGCTGTCCTTTTGAAAATTCCGGGATCATGTCTTTTATTCTGTCAAGAAGATCGTTTTTCATATGCCTTCCGCTTATCATCGAAATCAGATGAAAGCCCTCCGTTTGTGATGGTTTATGAATCGGACTTTGCCGTTTCCTGCAATTTGAGTCTGTTATTACGCAAAAAAATACACGCATAACCGGATATGCAGGCTGAAGCGGTATATCCTTCATAATGCGAATTATTATCTCAATTATAGAGTTAAAAATGAAATTTGTCAAGAGGCGGAATGAATATTCGGGAAATGAATCAAAAAATAACGGGCTGTTGCGTTAAGCAACAAGCCCGGCATTTTCCCG
>USPP01000004.1 GCA_900556615.1 uncultured Eubacteriales bacterium | reverse complement strand
CGATACTGCGGTCGCGTCGGAAGCTTCAAAGCTTCCTCTCAGATATAAAACCGAGACAATTTCTTTTGAAAGAAGCGATAAAAGAATCGATATCGGAAGGGAGACGGCGAAGGCTGTTTTTATGCAATGCTTTGATTTCCTTATAAAATCTGTTTTGCTATGATATGAGTCCGCAAGTACAGGAAAGGCATATCCGCCGATTGCCGAGACCAGAATTCCGATAACGGCAGAAAAAATAACGGAAGCATAATCAAAAAGCGCGCTGCCGTTTGTAGCCGATGCAGAGGAGAAAAGCAGTGTGACCGATATTGAAAAGGGAAGGAGCCATGACGCCGCAAGTGAAGATGGGAATTTTTTCAATACCGCTCCAATACTCTTAAAATCAGGCTTAAAACTTATTTTTAGATGAGGGAAAAACGGAATTGCGCAGAAAAAAAGCTGTATAATCCACGAAAAAACGAAAACTGCGGATAGAAGCTTCAGCTTTTCCGTGCTGTCAATTTTTCCGATGACCAAAAGACATATGATGATAAAGACATTTGACATTACGCTGATTGCCGCCGGTAAAAGCCGGTGTTTTCCGGTTTGGCACAGAGCGGTGAGAACATAAGCACCTCCCGCCGCAACGACCGACGGCAAAAAAATCCGAAGCAGTTCGGCGGTTACCGTTTTCATTTCCGAAGAAAGTCCCGGTGAGATGATTTCCGCAAGTTGATTTGAAAAAACACTTCCGAATAAAGCAACGGTTGTTGAGGCGATGACAACGGTAATAAAAAAAGCAGATACAAAGCTTTCGCGCTTCCTGCTTCGGGAGGCGAGAGAGGGGATAAAACAGCCGGATATTGCGGAGCCTATGAACAGATCGAAAAACGACATCGTTGTTCTGTTTACCGAGGCAAAAACGGAAGCAAGCTCTCCGGCACCGCAAAAAGAAGCAAGCACGGAGGAACGAATCATTCCAATCAGCTTTGCTATTGCCGTTATGGCAACCAGTACGGCGGCATAGAAAAGGTCAATATTTTCGGACGGCTTTACAGCAAATCCGGACGTTTTTTCAGTGTGCGTTTCAGTGCCTCCTCATATCTCCATTTATCGATTTCAGCGTGATTCCCGCCGGTAAGTACGGCCGGAACCTTTTTGCCTCTGAATTCGGGCGGACGGGTATACTGTGGATATTCAAGCATGCCGCATGAAATACTTTCGATTTTATGACATTCGCTGTCGGAGAGCACGCCTTCGACAAGCCTTGCCACGCAGTCTGTAAGAATGCAGGCAGGAAGCTCTCCGCCTGTCAGGACATAGTCTCCGACCGATATTTCCTCATCAACGATTTCTTCGATGATACGCTCGTCAATACCCTCATAATGTCCGCAAAGGATAATGAGTCTGTCAAGAGAAGCCAGCGATTCGGCTTTTTTTTGTGTAAGCACTTTACCTTGAGGAGACATATAAACAGTATGCGGCTTTTTTTTTGCGGAATCCGCGGTAATCGCTCTGAAGCAATTATATATAGGCGGTGCGGCAAGGAGCATGCCCATGCCGCCGCCGTACGGAGTGTCGTCTACTCTGCGGTGCTTGTCCTGGGAATAGCTGCGGATATTGTGAACCCGTATGTCAAGAATACCGGCGGCAGCGGCCCTTCCTATAATGCTTTCACCGAGAACCGCTTCCACCATATCGGGAAACAACGTAAGAATATCAATTCTCATCGAACATTCCTTTGATCGGAGCAATATATATGCCCTTTTCTATCTCAATATTTTTAATGAATTCCTTTACAGCCGGAATGAGAACCTCGCCTTTTTCCGTTGAAACCTCGTATAGGTCGCCTGCCGCGCCCTGAAGAACATCGTTCAGTTTTCCGTAAAGCGTTCCGCTGTGTATGTCAATAACGGGCAGCCCCTTAAGATCGTCGATGAGAAAAGCTCCATCTCTGACCGGAATATCATCTCTGTCGGCATAAATGATAATGCTGCGAAGTCGTTCCGCGGCTTCCGGGGTATCAATGCCGTCAAGAGAAAGGATAACACGGTCCTTTTGAATCGATGATTTCATGATTTTTATTTCAGTAAAGCTGTTTTCATTGGCTGTAAAAATTCTTTTAAGGTTTGCAAGAACGGAAGGGGAATCGCACCATGGCTCAACCTTAACGGCGCCGTTGATTCCGTGCGGTCTTGTTATTTTTCCTATTTCAATATGTTTTCTCATAAATTCATGATATCCTGATGTACGGATCTTTGGAATAACCCGTATTTTTATTAGAAATTTTTAAAAAATCCCATTATATATTTTACCACTTGTCTCAGCGATAATTATTAACATTGTGTAAATATTGGAATCGGGACACAAAAAAGCGAATTTTTTCGTGTCAATCTGATAACGACGCCATAATAAATCTCCGTGCATATTAAGGAATCGGTTTTTTAAGGCCGCTGTCTGCGGAATTTTTGTTTTGACTGACGAAAAATCTCTTTGCCGCCTATGAACATTGCATTTTTAGAGATGCCCTTTCTATTTATGCGTATGCGCAAATGCTATTTGTCTGTATAGCTGCCAGGAAAGATGAAAAAATGATTTCGAAGTGTCGGATTTAGTTTTTTATGCCTCGGTATTATAGCGGCGCTTTGGATTGAAGACATATTTAAGGCAGCACCGCACAAATCATGGCTTGTGCCTTGAATCGTGCGGTGCTGCCTTAAAGCAATACCGCACAATGCACAGCTAACGCCTTTGTTGCGATTTGCTTGCATCTTTTCCGTCATACTTCACCAATTTCGTCGGCAGAGGAGTCGCTCTTGCCTTCTCAATTGGTATTGTCTGACGAAAAATCTGGCGGCGCAACTGCACAACAATCATTGTGAGGTACTGCCTTAAGATAATTGATTGGGTTATGATAAAGACGTTTTCCTGACCGTATTTTGTCCGTATTATCGTATGACGTGGCAGTTAGCAGAGTTAAATTACTTTTGAAAATAACGGTTTTTTCAGAGACGGGCGGGGAATGAGCAATACCTTTTTTTTGCTGATGTCGTCGCTTGACATTCCGTTTGACGCCATTATGCTCTCCCTTGTAATCTTATAATATTTTGCGATATCCCAAAGAGTTTCATTGCCGGAAGGATAACTGAGGGTGATCGGAGCCATGCTATGCAAGACGGGAGCGTCTTTATTCAGCTTTACAGCGGAAATGTATTTTACCTTCTCTGAATCAAGGGCGAGAACCTTTATTGAAACCTCAAAGTCGGAATATATATTCTGAGAATCCGCGCGGAATCTGGTATCTCCTACGGTACATTCAACAATAAATTCGGCTGAAGTGAGATCATCAGGGGCGTCAGTCTCGCATTTGAAGGGGTATTCAAACGCTGCTGCACTGAACAGTTCTTCGTTTTCAACAAGAACATTATTTTCGCAGACAAGAAGAATTTCGGCGGTTCCCTCGGTAACGAGTTTGTTTTTATCTTTATTATACTGTGCGGTTGCTTTTTTTATATTGACCGCACCGGAAAATACGGATTTGACTTTTTCGGCATTTATATCGGCGCGGGGGGCGCTTGCATTTACCGACAAATTGCTGACAAAGCATCTTCTGAACACGGTGATATTTTTTTCAATGAAGCTTGAATCACATTCAAATTCTGTGGAATACATGTCGCATACCGCTTCCATTTCCCGATTCTTCATTCCGGTAAGCTCAAGATCATAGGTGAAATCAAGCTCGATTATCTTCATTTCTCCATAACTGTTGGCCGAAATTTTAGCGGTTACCGGTCCGGGAACGGCTCTTGCCATCCATTCGCAGGCGGTCTCTCCTGTTCCGTTTATATTTTTATCGAGCGTAAATTTTTTGTCTACGCAGAAATAGTTGCCTTCGTCGGTGCGATAAATGCAATTAACCAAAGCGTCGGTTCTGATATCTGTTTGATTATCCTGCGTTCGTATTTCATTCGGCTGGAGTCTTACTTTGCAGAGGATGATTTCCTCTGCCTGCGGATAGCTGCTGTCAAGCTCGATATCCTGGCTGACCTGAATGTTTTTTTCTTCTGCAGAAGCTGTCTCGGCGGTGCGCAGGACATGGCAACGGCGCTGAAGATTCATGTCGTCTTCAATCGTCATTGTTCCGCTGATTTCGGGTTCAAGTGTCATGACGCAGAATACACGCATTCCGATATTTACCTGATAGCGCAGATTTACCTTGCGCGGATTTACAAGACGGGCGTTCGTGTATTCCATGACCGGCATGAGACTGACAAAACACTCGTCGGTAATTTCATTCACTACGGTTTTTGCTTCAAACGGTTCTGAATAAATAAGGCTTGAAAGCGTGTTTCCTTCTGTGGAAAGAAGCAGATAAAAGTATACCGTTCCTTCCAATTCAACCGTATTGCCGTTTATAAATTTTCCCTCAATTTTCGGAATTGCTGTACAAAGAAGAATTTTATCCGCATCTGAAACGTAGTCGGGAATGATATAGTCAGTGCTGTTTTCCGACATTAAAGTTCCCGTGTACAGCTCGGTGAGGATACCTTCACCCGGCATGCTCCCGTTTAAATATTGCGATAAGCTGTTATCCATAATTTTTACCTCGCACATTTTTTTGTTCCATTTATATGCATAAAGGCAGAGAAAAATGAGGGGAAGGATTAAAAAATATTCTCTCCGATTCGGAGAAATTCGCTTCGTATTTTATCAATGGCGCTTTTTTCAATGCGGCTGACATATGAACGGGAAATCCCCAGCGCCGATGCGATTTCACGCTGTGTTACCGGTCGTCGGTTGTTTAAGCCGTATCTCAGAATGATGATCTGACGTTCACGGGGGGTAAGGGCGCTGTTGATGATATCAATAGCTTTTTTACTGCTGATTTTCAGATCAATGTCCTCTGCTATTGTATCCTCACAGCTTATGATATCAATATAGGTAAGGGGATTGCCGTCCTTATCTATGTCGATCGTTTCGTTGATCGAAACTTCGCAAGAGGCTTTTTTCTGAGAACGAAAGTACATGAGTATCTCGTTTTGAAGACATTTGCTGGCATAGGTAGCAAAGCGAGCGCCATTGGAAATATCAAAGGAATCAATGGCTTTTATAAGACCGACTGTACCGATTGAAACAAGATCTTCCTGATTTTTATAGGTGGAATAATATTTTTTGACAATATGTGCAACAAGGCGGAGATTGTGTTCAATCAGTATTTCGCGCGCTTTGCGGTCTCCTTTTTTGGCTTTTCGAAAGCACTCCGCTTCTTCCTCCGGAGGAAGAGGGGGCGGAAAGGATTTTGTTCCCGAAACCTTAAGAAACAGGCAGAATAATCTTGAAATTATATCGGTCATAATAGCGACTCTCCGTTTTATTCAGTATCGTCGGAAAGAAATATTTCCGCAGATAATCAGAAATAATAAAGTAATATCTTGATTCAGTTTATGAAAATCACCGCTTGTACTATGTTTCGGAAAATAAAAAAGGACTGTTAAAAACGCAATGTTTTTTACAGTCCTTAGGAATCACGAACCGGATCCGGTTTTGTTTCAAATAATGGTTTGCTTGCTTGAAGTGAAGACAAAAGAGGTTGCTGCATTAACGCGCAAAGCCCCGAGGAGCCATTTGATCGCGGCGTATGTTAAAAGTCTTGATTTTTAAGGCAATATCGTCGGATTCTGATGGTGCAGAGCGGAGTCCTATTTTCATCAGACGATACCAATTGAGGGGCAAAAAGCGGCACCTCACCGGCAAAATTTGTGAAGGGAATCTCTAAAGTTCAATGTTTATAGACGGTAAAGCGTTTTTTTCAGTCAAAACAAAAATTCCGAAGACAGCGTATACATCTGGCAAGGATTTCTTGTAACGAATGGCGGAAAGCAGATCAAGGCGGATTTGGGCGGTGAATTTTTGACGGGAAATTGTCCCGCAGGTGCATTAGCAAGGCGCATGCGTAAGCCTGTCGGTGTTGCCTTAGTACAGTTCCGGCAGTGCAGAAACACCGTCAAGGCGAAAGGGGCGAATCCGTCTATGCTGTCTTAACACTGCCGGGAAGCTTATTGGATTCTTATGCTGTCGGAAGCTTCTGATATGATTTCAGATCCGAAAAAAAACGTTAAAGCGGTTATCAGGTAATCGGTATCCAAAGCACCTGCCGTTTCATAGGAAGAATGCATAGAGAGCTGAGGAAGTCCGATATCCACGGTGTTTACCGCCGCTTGAGTATTGGAAATATTTCCGAGCGTAGAGCCGCCGGCTATGTCCGAGCGATTGGTGAAACGCTGTACCGGAACGCCGGCTTTGCGGCAGATCTCGGTAAATACGGCGGAGGAAAGCGCGTCTGTCGTATATCGCTGGTTGGCATTATGCTTGATTACGATTCCCCCGTTTATGATCGGGCGGTGAGACGGATCAGAATATTCGGGGTGGTTCGGATGGACGGCGTGAGCATTGTCAGCAGAAACCATAAAGCTTGAAGCGAGAGATTTAAGATAATCGGAATGATTTCCGCCGAGCGCATCGGTAATTCTTGTGAGCGTATCCTTCAGGAAAGTGGAGGCGGCTCCCTGTTTCGTTGTGCTTCCTACTTCCTCATTATCGTAGATGCAGAGAACAGGGCAGGCGCTTGATTCCTTGGCGGAAATAAAACCGGAATATGCGGCAAATACGCACTGAAGATCGTCAAGCCGCGGCGAAGAAATAAATTCCTCGTTTATGCCCCATGTTTTTCCGGCGTCACGGGAATAAAGGAACATATCCGATGCAAGAATATCCTCCTCAGAACATCCGCACACCTCGGCAAGAAGTTTTTTGTAGCCGCCCTTTGCAGATATGCTTCCGGAAATCGGCTGCATATCTATTGCGGGGTTATAGGAGGCGTTTTCGTTGGCGTGGCGGTTCATATGAATGGCAACTGACGGAATCAGAAAAAGGTCTCGTTTCAGATCCACAATCTTTGATGTTATGGTACCGTTACCGAGAACAGTTATTTTTCCCGCTGCGGAAAGAGGACGATCGAGCCATGACGAGTATATCATACCGCCGTATTTTTCGGTATTGATACGGGTATAGAACCCTGCAGCTTCGCTTTCTGCGTGTTCCTTTATCTTAAAAGCAGGTGAATCCCCGTGTGCCGCAGTAATCATAAAGCTTTTTGGCTTTTCGATTGGAATACGAAAAGCAATCAGAGAGGAAAGGTTGCGGGTAGTAAAGTATTTTCCACCGTATTCAAGCTTCCAATCACTGGCTTCGTTGAGTTCGGTATAGCCTTTTGACACAAGTGATTCGGATACATTTTTGACTGCGTGAAATCCGGTTGGGGTTTTTGAAATGAAATCGAGAAGTGCGTTTGAGGTTTGGTTCATAGCGGTTCGGCCGATGTCCTTTCTTGTGGTTCTTTATGATAATGATGTCAAAGGAAATTTTATCATATTTTTCCTTGTAAATCAACCCCGGTTATATATTTTTCCAAAGGCAATATTGATAAAATATACATCTGTAGTTTTGTCAATGATCAATTGTAACACCGCTATGCAATTTTCTTGATAGCTGTCAGCCGGACATTTTCGTTTGGTCTGATACCGGGATTGCCGCATCGTCTGTTCGGTTTCCTTCGTTCGTTCTGCGGATTGTGTGCAATATTTCACTGTACGGAGTATCTATAAATTGGCAAAACCATCAAAGAGAGTGGGATTTAACCGATTTCGGAGGCTTTTTTTCATATCCATGTCAATTTTATACGGCATAAGGATTTTATTATGTTTATACATTAAAGCTGCGGTAGGAATCATTTCGATCACTCTCCGATAATTGCCTTATAGAAAGCTTTTTCCTCGCTCTCGGTGTATCGGAGCGAGGAAAAAATTTGGTATAATCAGAAGGCTCTCAAAACAAAATTAAAGGTGCGTCAGTATTTGCCTTGTTTTTACTTGTAAAGGTTTGTGCGATTAAGAATAGGATTTGTATTGCCTTACTTTTGTTATACTATTTTATTGATTCTTGTGCAATTGCTGTTTTCAAACAATGACTTGATTACCTCATCAGCATACCGCCTGTTACATCGATAGTCGCTCCGGTTATATAGCTTGCCGGTTCTGAGGCAAGGAATGTTATTACATTTGCTACGTCTTTAGTTTCAGAGATTCTTCCGAGAGGAATACGTTTAAGGTATTCGTCTTCTCTTTCGGCAAGAACTTGCTGATTCATCGGAGTACGCATCATTCCCGGAGCAACGCAGGTACAGTTAATTCCGTATTTTGCGACTTCTCTTGCTAAAGAAACATTAAATGTAACAAGTCCTCCCTTTGAGGCGGCATAGTGTGCATGACCGGAGGTTGAACCGTGGAAAGCAGCCTGAGAAACAGTGGTAATAATTCGTCCTCCCTTTCCGCGGCTAATCATGTAATTGATGACACGTCTGGTAACAAAGAAAGTTCCGTTCAGATCAATTGCTATACATTTTTCCCACTGTTCGTCCGTCATTTCATTAACATACGCGGTTGGCCAGATTCCGGCGCAGTTTACGAGAATATCTATGGCTCCCAGTTCCCTAATTGCTTTATTGACCATGTTGTCATCATCTTCGGGATTTGATATATCGGCATATACTGCGGTACATTTCACTCCATAAGTGTCGGTGATATGTTTGGCGAAGGATACGGCTTCGCCTTCGTTAACAACATAATTTAAGGCGAGAGAAACTCCTTCCGCGGCAAGAAGCTCCGCAGTTGCGGCGCCTAAACCGCTGGTTCCCCCCGTTATAAGGGCGTTTTTTCCTTTTAATCCAAGTTCCATATATCTTTCCTCCAGCATTCTTTATTAATTACATAAGCGGGGATTTCATTTTTCCATGCACGCATAAGTTCCTTTGTCAGTTTTACGGGAGAAAGGAAGAAGGCATCATTTGATCCGCCCGCCATGTGAGGTGTTAAAGTTATATTCGGAAGATTTACAAGAGGATGATTTTTTCCGGGGGGTTCGCTTTCAAATACATCAAGCATAGCACCGGCAATTTTTTTACGGCTAAGAGCGTCATAGAGAGCAGCTTCGTCAACAAGACCGGCACGGGAAGTGTTGATCAAATATGCAGTGGGTTTCATGAGGGCAAGCATATCTGAATTTATCAGATGGTGATTGCTTTCTGTAAGTCGCGCGTGAAGCGAAACGAAATCGCTCTTTGACATCAGTTCTTTCAGTTCCACTAAAGTAACGCCTTCCGGAACGGTTTTGCAGTACGGATCATAAGCAATGATATTCATGTCAAATCCGGAGAGACGGTGCGCGACCTTTTTTCCGATTTCTCCGAGACCGACAAGACCAACGGTTTTGCCGGGAAGATCGGGAATAACTCCAGAATTGGGATAATTACGTATCCATTCGCCGTTTTTAAGTCCGTAATGACCACGTGCAATATTTCTTGCCTCGCAGATAAGCGCGCCAACCGTAAAGTCCGCGACGGAATCGGCGTTGCGTCCGGGAGTATTCATGACGGCTATCCCTTTTTCAGTGCAATACTCTATATTGACATTTTCATAGCCTCCTCTGAATACTCCGACAACCTTTAAATTATGACAACTGTCTATAACTTTTCGGTTAATGGGGCAGAACTGCGTCATGATAATATCCGCATCACATACGGCGTTTATTATGTAATCCGGAACCTCATAAGCCTCGGCACCGTTCTGTTCCACAATCAGATTAATATTTTGAAGTCCCTGAAATCCGTTGGTTTCCCAATCAATAATTTTTACCGATAATCCCAGATCTCTGAGCGGTTTTACCCCGCTTTCAATGTAGCTTCCGGGTATAAACAGATCACCTATTCCAACAAGCTTCATGCTTTTCCGTTGCTCCCAAAGATTCTTATCTTATCGCGTATAACATCCTTCATCTTTTTAATTGCTTCTTCATAAACGAAGCAGGGCCACATTGACATGTTATGAATAGAGGAAAGCTTATTTAACAAACCGGTATTAAGCGCATTGAGAACTTCGGAGTAAACGTTGATTTTGGTTATTCCGCCGGCAATGGCACCGCGGATTTCACTGTCCGGTGTTCCGCTTCCTCCGTGAAGAACGAGGGGAATCGGTGAAACGGTATTTATACGATCGAGAAGTTCAAGATTAAGCTTTGGCGCTTTGACATATACACCATGAGCGGTTCCGATGGCAACAGCAAGGCAGTCGACATTGGTGCGTGCGACAAACTCAACGACATCGGCTGGTTTTGTGAAATTTTCTTCAATTTCCGCTTCGGTTGAGGAGGAAACAAGACTTTGATTATTTCCTGCAATGGCATCTGCAACATGGCCAAGCTCAGCCTCTACAGTAAGACCGTGCGCATGCGCATAATCTACGACTTCTTTGGTATTGGTGGCATTTTCTGAAAAAGAAAGTCTTGAACCGTCATACATTACCGAAGAAAAGCCTGCCTCGACAGCGCGGACTATATTTTTCATTTCGGTTGCGTGATCAAGATGCAGACAGAAAGGAACGTTATATTCCGATGCCGCATGCTTTGCAATATCCACCATAAACCCAAGCCCTTTTCCTTCAAGCTCCGGCTGCAGACACATTAATATTGCGGGAGATTTCTCCTCCTCACAAACCTCTGATACACAACGGATCATTTCATAATTACTGACGTCAAACGCGGGAATTGCATAATGTTTTTTTCGTGCGTCAGCGATTAAATCCTTCAAAGTTACAAAATTCATTATTATAAAATCCTTTCTTAATTTTCAATGTTTTGAGTCTTAATAAGATTTAGAAACTTGCTGAATTTTTGACTGTAAAATTCTTCCCGGCCGGGCATAGGATAAAAGACATTTTGCACTGCAATCATTTGACTGCAGGCTTCTTCAATGCTTTTATACATTCCGGCAGCCGTTCCGGCGCAAATTGCCGCACCAAGAGCTCCTGCGGAGTGAGCGTTCGGAACCTCTATGGGAAGCCCTATTATGTCTGCAAACATTTGCATCCAAATTCGACTTTTTGCAGCACCGCCGGTTATCCGAACGGCGTCGCGCATTAAACCGGAGCTTTTAAGATTTTCAATATGCAGACGATGTCCCATAGCCACCCCCTCATAAAGAATGCGGAGCTTATCGGGAAGTCCTTTTTCAGAAATGTTGCCTGAAAATCCTCCCTTAAGCCTTGGCATGGTTGGAAGAGGTTTGATATAAGGTAGATAGAGTATATCATCCGGTGTTCGCCAATTCGCGGTTTCGGCCAAAATATCACAATCTGCCGGGGTAAGATCGGGATGAGCGTTTAAGAACAACTCCAGATTAATTGCTGAAGTAGGACTTGATTCGATGGAAATATACCGTTTTCCGTCTCCGTAAAGATTGCATGAAAAGAGCGATTCGGATATAACCGGCTGATTGGTGAATGCTGCGTTTATACTCCATGTTCCCGCAACTACCGAATAATGTGAATCATCGACGGCTCCTCCGCCAATACAGCATGCATTAACATCAAAATTTCCGACGCTCACGGAGGTTCCGGTAAGAAGTCCTGTTTCTTCCGCGGTCTGTTTGCTTATGCATCCTATTTTGCTTCCGGAGGCAAATGCGCAGGGAATTAATTCCGGCAGAGATGGGATTCCGTAAATTTCGGAAAGCTCATTGTCGGCAGTCCTTTTTCTCTGATCGATTAGCCCGGACGTACCGAGACTTCCAAAATCGGTGGAAAGAACTCCGGTGAGCCGGAAGGTCAGCCAATCGGCGCACGACAAAACGAAACGTATTCTCTTAAATAATGACGGGAAATTCTCCGCTAAATATTTAAGAATAGGCGCAGGTTGTCCCGCCCAAGGAGCACAAAGTGCCTTTTGACGTATACGGTTTGCCGTACCGTCAGAATTCCATGCGGAAATAACGGAAAGAGCATTAAGATCAGTTGAAAGAATAGCAGGCATGAATGCTTTTCCTTCGACATCTATAGGGTAAATTCCGTTTCCATGGCCTGATACGCCGACAGCGCATATTTTTGCTGCGGAAACCTTTTGAGTAATTTCGCGTAGCAGAGAGCAGGCGTTTTTCCACAGCAGTTCCATATCTAAATTTGATGATATGCCGTCTGAAGAATGAGAGATATCGGTCGGAGCAGATACGCTGTATAGTTCATTGCCGCATATGTCAAAAACGCATGCTTTCAGAGCGGTTTGCCCACAGTCGATTCCTAAAATATACGGCGTTGATGTTTTCATTGCATCATTCCTTTCACTTGTGTGTGAAATAATTATATCCCAAACGATAACATTTGTCAATAACAAAAGTAAAAAAACTATTGACAATTTAAATTGTTTGTTATATAATGGTGTTGCGGAGAAAGATTTGAACAGGCAGCGAAGTCGCATCGATTAATGCAGCAAGCGCCTTTCCTCGCCTCTTCCTGCTTATTACCTACATAATTTTGCAATATGCATTGCAGACGCTGATTTTGAAGAAATTATCTTTGTTTTTTACCGTCGGCTGAGGAATAAGCATCAATAAAATAAGAAAGGGTATGAGTATGGCTTCGGCTGTATCATACAACAAGAAGATTATGGGTAGAACTGAAGATGACGATATAGAATTATTGTTAAAAGTATCAATATATTATTTTGATGAAAATATGACCCAGCAGGAAATTGCTGAGAAAATGGGTATTACAAGACAGTCTGTAAGCAAGTATCTTGGGTTGGCTCGTGATCGCGGTATAGTGGAGATTCGTGTAAAAAATCCCATTTCCGTGGCAACAAGTCTGGAGGACGAGCTACTACACAGCTTCAGCGAAACCCGTCTTAAATATGTAGCGGTTACGCCGGGTAATTTTTATGAATATCCCGTAATACGCCAGGTTATTGCTCAGCGCGCCTGCGAATATATATCTGAATTGCTTGTTAAAGGAAAATACGGAAAAATCGGTTTGTCATGGGGAAGAACAGTGAGGGACATCATATCACAGCTTCCGGACGTATATCTGAAAAGCCGTCCTGAAGTGATACCTATGCTTGGTTCGACGGATAATTCTATTCCTTATTTTATGGTTAATGAAATGATTGTGGATTTTGCCTCCAAAATAAACGGGCTTACACGTCAGATTTTCCTGCCACTTGATACTGAATGTACAAATGACTATTTATGTTATACAAGTACTAAACAGTATGAAAAGCTGCTTGCTTATTGGAGTAGCCTGGATATGGCGATTGTAGGGATCGGATCCAATCCTCTGCAATCTGAAGTCAGAAGAAGCCTATATCCCCGGGAGCCTGAGATAGTTGAAAGCATTGCAGCTATGAAACCGGTCGGTGATGTATGCACAAGCTATTTTGATATAAACGGAGAAACGTGTCGCGCAAAATCTGATGTGCTGATTGCCATAAAGCCAAATATCATATGCACAATTCCGAGAGTCATTGCAGCTGCAGGAGGCATGGATAAAGTGGAAAGCATAACCGGTGCGATAAGAAGCGGAATGATAACCGATTTGATTACCGATGAACGTACGGCAAAAGCATTATTGTCATGCAATATGAATAAATAACGGTTATTGCCAAGATTCATTTGCGGAGATTTGTGGATTATGAGGCGCTGAATTTTTGAAGTTATAGGGGTAGATTTAAGGCAATGCCACACAATGATTGTAGTGCAGTTACGCTGTCGGATTTTTCATCAGACGATACAAATTGAGGAGGCAAGAGCGACTCCTCTGCCGACAGAATTTGTGAAGCATGACGGGAAAGCTGCAAGCAAATGCGCAACATAGGCGTTAGCTGTGCGCCCGGCGGTATTGCCTTAAGAAACAGACAGCGCTGATAGATTTATTGTGTATTATGGGGGTGGATTTTTGAAGGATATTCTTATTGAGGCAGAAAGCTTCTCATTTCTTGGAGGCTGGGTTGTTGATTCCGGTTCGATTCATGAAATTGGTTCGCCGTACATAATGGCGCACGGAATGGGAATCCCGGTCGAAGACGCGAAAACCATCGTATTTTTGCCGGAGGGGGATTATACTGTTTTTGTCCGGACAAGGGATTGGAGCGCGCCATGGAAGCATATAAAAAAAGGTAAGCCCGCAGGTCGTTTTCAACTGCTGATAAACGGAATTCCCTTGCAGGAAACCTTGGGCACAAACGGCGCTGAATGGGATTGGCAGAAGGCGGGAAACGTGCATTTGAATTCCGGCAGGACGGAAATTTCCCTGCATGATCTTACCGGTTTCAATGCGCGCTGTGATGCGATTTGTTTTACGCAGCGTGATATCACTCCGCCTAAAGAGAGCGATGAGTTAAAAAATTGGCGGCGTGCTGTAAGTGGGATAGAAACAGTAGATGATCCGAATGAATATGATCTTATCGTTTGCGGCGGAGGAATAGCGGGAACCTGTACAGCTCTTGCGGCCTTTCGCAAAGGATTAAATGTGGCGTTGATTCAGGATCGTCCCGTTTTAGGAGGATGCAACAGTTCTGAAATACGTGTCGGACTTGGAGGAATGGTTAATTTACCGCCGTATGACCGCTTGGGGAATTTAGTTACCGAAATTGGTCCTGTTTTCGGAAGCGGAGATACCTACGAAGCCGATTATTATGAAGACGGAAGAAAGCTTCGTGCTTTCCTTCCCAGAATCATGATAGATTCTGATACAAAAGAAGAAATTAGATTAAAAAATAGGGAACCTAAAGTGCTTCTCAACGAATCTGTTACGGGAGTGGAGCGCGATCCTAACGATAAAACAAGAATTACCGCAGTTATTACCGAAAATATAATAAATGGAACGGTAACAAGACGCCGCGCAAAATTATTTTCCGATTGTACGGGAGACGGATTTATTGCGCGTTCGATGGGCTGCGGATATATGTACGGCAGAGAGGAAAAAAGCCGTTTTGATGAAGATATGGCGCCGAAGGAAGCCGACTCCACAGTCATGGGGCTGTCTGTGCTTTGGTATGCAAAGGATTGCGAGGATAAGCAGGATTTTCCCGAGATAGATTTCGGAATAGAACTGAACGAATCCACTTGTATTCATACCGATCACGGCGATTGGGAATGGGAAACGGGCTTCAGACGCGATATGCTCACCGAAACCGAATATATACGCGATTATGCGCTGATGGTTATTTATGCGAATTGGTCGTTTTTAAAAAATAGATCAGATCAAAAGGACGAATATAAATATAAGCGTCTTGAATGGGTTTCTCCCGTCGGAGGGAAGCGTGAAAGCTGCAGAATTATCGGAGATTATATTTTGACGCAAAATGACGCGGAAAACGCTTTATGTACTTCAGATGCCACCGCTGCTTCAACATGGGATTTGGATCAGCATTTTCCTGAGCCCCAAAATAATGCGTATTTTGACGAGCCCTTTAGATCATGTGCATATCACAGGGGGACAGTAAATGCTTTTTATGTTCCATATCGCTGTCTGTATGCAAAAGACGCCGGAAACCTTTTTCTCGGAGGTAGGATAATCAGTGCGAGTCATGTTGCTTTTTCTTCGATACGAGTGATGCGTACTCTCGGAGCTTTGGGAGAAGCTGTTGGAATCGCTGCTTCTGTCTGCCGTTCTCATAATGTGGATCCGCGGGATATTTATATTTCACATCTCGACGAATACCGCGCGGAGCTTAAAAAAGGTGTTCCCAATCCTCAGCCTCACGGATATCCTCCGCATGGCTTTGAATCGTATCATTTTAAAGAAATCGGCAATTTGATTGCTGACGATGCATTATCTAACTCAATGGCAAGAGGGCAAATAGACAAAATCGGAATTAACAGACGTTATCCGGATGAATATTATTTCAGCGACGAATGGAAAAAATTAAAGGCATCTAACGGTCGTTTAACCTTGCCAAGGTTTCCCTCAGTCCCCGATAGTCCAAATATCAATAAAAAATAACAAAACTGCTTGAGGCATGACAGTTGTTTTGACAAATAAAATTTTTGGAGGTTATTTCATATGAATAAAACTTTAAAATCTGTTACTGCGCTAATATTAGCTTTGCCTATAATTATTGCTTGTGCTTCATGCGCAAATAATTCGAATGTAGATAAGAATACTTTGGATAATTCGGATAATTCCGGCGAAAGTATTGTAATAAGCGGTGAGGATGATACATCTGTGAATGACTCGTACGGATTACCGTCTGATCTTAACTATAATAACGAGACGATATCGATTTTTCATCGTGCGGGATCGGGCTTTGACGAAGAGTTTGAATGTGATGCCGAGTCATCGGACCTTGTCGAGGTGGCGGTTTACAAAAGAAACAGAGCCGTTGAGGAAAAGCTGAAGGTTAAACTTTCCTATACGGGCATGCAGTGGCATGACACAAACTACAATGCAACCATTTTAAATGCAGCTCGCAGCGGAGATAATGAGTACGATATTTTTTCCGGTCCTGCTTATCATATCCCGATTCTTATGACAGACGGATGCTATGCCGATTTAAGTCAAACGAAGTACCTGGATTTCGACAAGGTGTGGTGGGCAAACGGCATAAATGATGGTATGGCTATCGACGGGAAAATATTTGTTGCTACGGGCGATATTTCTCTTGGCTATGTAAAGTATCTCCACTGTCTTATTTTTAATGAAGATATGTACCATGACATTTACGGAGAAAGTGAGTCGCTTTACGAGATCGTTAAAAACGGTGAATGGACCGTGGAGAAAATGGCGGAAATAACAAACGGCGTTTGGTATGACGAGGATCGTTCGGGAGATAAATCCGAAGGAGACCAATTCGGATACGTACTTCCAAACACAAACCTTATGAGAGCTTATATAGACGCAATTAATCTTAATATAATTCAAATTGATGAAAATGGCGATGCTGCTCTTTGGAATGAAAACCAATCACATATTCATGATGCGATTGAGACTATGAATGACTATTTTTCATCAAAAGATGTGTTTTATACAACAGCCGACGTATCAAATCAAAAGTCATATACAATCTTCAAAGAAAGTCGCGCCATGTTTGTTCTTGGCAGATTGACCGATATTTCTTCGACTTTTCGTGATGTTTCCGGATTCACATACGGAGTCGTTCCGCTTCCCAAGTGGGACGAAAATGACGAATACGGCGTTACCATTTGCGGCTCTGAATCGGCGTTTGCAATATGTAGCTCTCTTTCGGATAACGATATAACGCGTGCCTCGGCCGTTATGGAGGCTCTGGCATATGAAAGCTACCTTAATGTTACTCCAGCGTATTATGAAAATGCACTGAAAATAAAATATGATATGCAGGACGACAAGGCGATAATGCTTGACTTGATCAGAAACGGCGCTACATTTAATCCGAACGTTCAATTAAATAAGATTATCAATAACGGGGATCTCTCCGATCCGAAGAAATCTTTAGACTATTCAGTTTGCTATGCAATGCTTTATGAGCCCACATGGATGTCACTTTACGATGCCAGCAAAGCATCGTGGCAGGCAGCTCTTGAGTCGCTGACGGATATTATACGAAATATTGAAACTTAACGTGAAAAAATATTTTCAAATTATCAAAGACGGCTGGCGAAGCTGTGATGATCCTGACGGGATCGGGATTGAAAATGAGTGGTTTAAGGGAATAAAAAATGCCGTTAATCCTGCAAAGGTGCCGGGTATGGCGCATGATTATTCATACAGAACATGGTATGAGGTTGATTTTATTTCTGAAGTCACAGTTCGCAGCAGGGAACGCTGCTTTCTAAGCTTTGCGGGAGTGCCATACTATACCCGTTTTTGGCTGAACGGTGAATATCTCGGAGAAAATACGGGACGTAATAACGAATTTGATTTCGATGTAACCGGACTTCTTCGTGAAAACTGCCGGCTCTCAATTCTTTGCATTAATCCCTCGCCTAAGTTTGATTATAACGGAATGACGCAGGCTAACCTTGCCATTTCATGGTTCTCTGCACCGCGTTTCCAGCAAGCCCCCGTGCTCTCTGTAAAACCCGATATATTTTTAAGGGGGATTTTTGTTCGTTCTTGTCCGGACAGTTCAACGGTATCGATTTGTGCCGAGATTGAAAACTTGACGTCTGAAAATGAAAGCATTAATCTGACTGTTATTCTTTCTGAAAACGCGAGTTCACATATTTGCGGTAAAGCAAAGGTATCCGCTGTGTCAACTCCCGGAAAAATAACGGTTAATATGGCTGTTTCTGTTTCTGATTTTCATATGTGGAGTCCAGATGATCCGTATCTTTATAGCTGTAACATTTTGTTATCCTATGCAAACGGAGAAAAATCAGACATAAGAACAGTGAGAACCGCATTCAGAAAATTCTTTGTGGATGAAAGCGGATACTTTAATCTGAACGGAAGGCGTCTGTACCTGAAAATGACGCATTTCGGAAATGCGTGGCCTTTGTCTCCGGACACAGCAGATGATTTGTCGGGATATCGTCGTTTGATGATATATTTAAAATCCTGCGGATTTAATGCGGTGCGCCAGCTTGCTTCCGCACCGCTGCCCCAGATTCTGGATATATGCGATGAATTGGGATTATTGTTTTATTCAGAGCATTCTATGGCATGGCATAAAAAAGACTGTGAACAAACGGAGATACTGTTTCGCGAAAGTGTGGAAGCCGTGCTTAAACGCGATAGGAATCACCCGTGTATGCTCATGTTCGGTTTCCAGAACGAAACACTGGTAAAAGCGGAGGGAGCATGGACGACTGATAAGCTTTATCACGCTGTTATTGAAGCACCGCGATATGCAAGAGCCTTGTCTCCGGATACGGTATTTTTTCTTCAAAGCGCGCGCTTTGACGGAAATCGTCATTATGGTTCCGTATGTAATCCCGGCAGCTGCGAGTGGGACGGATATATGGGAAACGAATCGCCGGAGGCGCCGGATTTGGTAGTAGACAGGCATATTCCCAATTATTATACTCCTGAAATGGGTGACGTTCATCTATATCCGGTCATGCCTTACGGTAAAAAAGTAAAGGATACTCTTTCCGAATTCAATAAAATGAAACGGGGAGTATTCTTATCGGAAGCCGGCGTAGGCTCTCTGGCGAATATTTTTGCGGCAAATCTGTATTTCGAGCAATATGGCTTGCTTCCTCAGGGAAAAGAGAAGGAAATTCTGAAAAGCCATTGTCATGAATTTTGGAAGTTCTATCACGATTATAGGCTGGACAGAATATTTGCTGCTCCGGAGGACGCTTTCAAAGCAAGTCAGTCGCTGCAGGCAAAGCAAAGAAGGCTTTACTTTGATTTGATTCGTCGTGTGGAGCGTTTCAACGGTTACAGTATGACCATGGCAACAGATGCCAATCTGACCGGAGAAGGCGTTATGGATACGTTTCATGGTGTCAAGCCAGAGATGTATGATGTTATGCATGACGGCTGGAGCGATCTTCGATTCTGTATAACGGTCAGTCATA
>USPP01000003.1 GCA_900556615.1 uncultured Eubacteriales bacterium | reverse complement strand
TGGCTCTTGCAGGTGAAGTTATGATGCCGTATGAGGCCACGGCAGGAATGACAGTTAAAGAACTCAAAGATACTTACGGCGTTTCCGATGCTGCTGCAAAGAAACGTCTGACGTATTAATAACACAATCGAAAGGAGTGATGCCTTATGATTTATCGTAACATCAAGTGTTGCGCCAACAACGCTTGATGGATTCAAACAGAAAATACAGAAGGATATGCTAAAGCACGCCACTTAACCGTAAAAATAAGTGTTTTAGCTTACCCTTTCTTAACTATTGCCATTTGGTAAAATCACAATACCTCACAATGAGGGGAAAGGTTAAAATACTTATGACAAAAAATATTATCGATGACGGCTTTAATGCCGAACTTGTTTCGGGTGCTTTCTTTGACGGTCTTTTAGAAATACCCATTCTCGAGAAACCCAAAGAAATTATTATCCCGTCCGCGCTTATCCCTTTTACTCAAATGAAAAGAAGCGAAACAAAAACAGAAGCGGTTCATTTTTATGAGCACGACAAAAAATTCTCCGATGTGCTGACCTGTACCAAGGAATTTCTTCCGGAACTGGCAAAGTTTTCTGCGGTTATTTCTCCCGACTGTTCTCTATATCGAGATATGCCGTTGTGTTTACAAATTGCAAACACATATATGAACCGAGCAGTAGGACATTATCTGCAATCTCAGGGATTGTATGTTATACCTAATATCCGTTGGGGGGATGAGCGTAGTTTTACAACGGTTGAGCTACCTGAAAAATTCGCATTTCTCGGTGCTCCCAAAAACAGTATTGTTTCCATCGGTACGTATGGCTGTATTAAAAGCCGAGAAAACAAGAATTATTTCCGCAAAGGATTGTCTGCAATGCTTGACGAGCTCTCACCAGAAGTAGTGCTTGTTTACGGAGGAATGCCCGAAAGCATCTTTGGTGAGTTTAAGGGTAGAACACGATTTGTCAATTATCCCGACTGGACTTCTACAAAGAGAAGGAGGGCGGTATAATGGGCGCAGGTATGTCTGGTAGTTATTCAAATACCAAAGGTGCAAACAATAACAGTTCTGCACCTATAAAAAGTACTTCGGACTTGCAATACAGTAAACAAAAAACCGAGGGATACCTACTAAATCCCAATCATCCAGTTGGCTCTGCTAAAGCGAAGTTTATGAAAGATGTTTTGGGCTACACGCAAAGAGATTCCAAACTTTTTCACGAAAATGTGACTAAATCAATCCTTGGAAAGACGCCGACAAAAACCGAAACCACTCAATACGGGGTGAAGCACACATATCACACTACATTGATTGGTAAAAACGGACAAAGTGTATCGGCAAAGGTAGTTGTGGTTATCCAAAAGGATCACGGTCATGTTACATACAAGATTATTACGGTATATCCCGACTAAGGAGGATGTTTTTATGAAAGAATTAGATGTAGTACGGTTAATCCAAGAATTCAACGGGTTATCAATAGGCACAGAAGGAACCATCGTCCACAAATACGACGAGACAATGTATGAGATTGAGTTTTTCAGTAAAGACGGAAACACGCTTGATGTTGTTACTACTCCCATAAGCGTAATAGAGCTCGTCAAAACATACCAATAACAAGAAAGCACCAAGAAACTACGCCAATAGTTCTTGGTGCAGGGTGATATGCTAAAGCACACCACTTAACCGTGAGAATAGTATATCATTTTACAAACGAAAAATCAAGTACTTTTTTTGAACTTTTTCGAAAAATGTACTCATACTTTTGAACCGTAACCTTCAGAAGGATAAGGTTGTAATGTAAAATTAGTGCTTATCTTGCGCTTTCACATCACAGCTACATCACACTTTTCCGAGAAAGGGCAATAAAACCGTCCCTTTTTCCCGAAAATGTGGCTTCAAAAGGGACGGAGAGAGACGGACAGAGCCGAAATGGCAGATGCTCGAAAGGTAGCCGAGCTCATCACTTTGCAACCTGCAAAAGCTCTCGTTTTCTCGCAATATCTCGCAAATGCTTCATTTTTCTTGAATTTTGGATGACAGCATTTCAACTTCGGCCTTGCAAAAGCCGTGCAAAATTCAAACTTAACTGAATACGGAGAGATATCGAAGTGGTCATAACGGGGCTGACTCGAAATCAGTTTGCGCTCACGCGCACGAGGGTTCGAATCCCTCTCTCTCCGCCAAAAGCCGCTTTGGAGCAATCCAAGGCGGCTTTTCATTGCAATAAAACTAAAAATCTCTAACAAATATCATTACCATTAATAAATCTGTGTATATGAGGAGAAACTATGAGCGGGTACACTTCATCTTTACTATGTCACTTCGTTGGGCGTTCTCTCGAAAACGATGTAAATCGTTTTGAACTTCTAACTAAAATTATTAATGGAAAAACTCTTATTGCGAGCTTAACCAATCCAGAAAATCCCGAAAGTTATTTTGTACGTGGGGATTACTGTAAAAATTTAGGAGAGGTTTTTTCAAAATGCGATTGTGTTTGTTTTTGTGATATACCAAACACTGGTCTTTCAATTCATATCAATAAATAAAGTTCATTTGGGATTGGATTTAACAAAGATTTTATTGCACGACAAGGAGCAAGACCTGTTGTATATGTTCCAATAAATTATCCTATTGTTGAACGAACCGACGGGAAAAATGAAGCAACATCTCAAACGCCTCGATCACCTAACGAATATTTCCCATATATTTTTTCGTTAGCTTGTAATCTCCCTATTCTTTTAGAATTAAGTTGTGATCCAACCAAAATAACAAAAATGTTTTCCGATAATAACTTAATGTCATTTCTAAATCTTTTTGATGATCAAATAAAAAATGATTTTTTCTCTGACAAAAGGCATCAAATGGTGTACAGCCTCATTCAAGGGGTTGCCAATCAAATGGCGTTTGTAAAGCTATTTGACATTACACTTCCCGAGGAACACCCAGATAATTATTATATGGAACGAGAGTGGCGTAGTTTGAAAAATATTACTTTTCAATTAAGTGATATTGAGTGCATTTATTTACCAACCAATGCTTATAAAACGCGCTTTGAGAAACTTTTTCCTGACTATAGAGGGCAGTTCTACATTTTTTACACTGATTAAATACAATATCGAACTAATATTTACACCCGAAGTTTTACTTCGGGTGTAAATATTTTTCAGTTCATCCCAACGCCTCTTTCATAATCTGTGCGGTAGCGTTCTTGCTTGCTCCGTCCACGTGGCTATAAATATTCGCGGTGGTGGACATATCACTATGCCCAAGCCACACCTGAATCTCCTTCATCTGCACTCCTCTTGCGAGGAGGAGCGACGCACATGAGTGACGCAGGTCTGCTATGCTGCTTCTCTCCATGATGCTTTAATTTCTCACAAAAACATCCTATAAATCACAAGAAATAACATCAAACTACAGTAAAACTATTGAAAATCTCATCCGTTTCTACTATAATATAAAATATGTATTGTTGTAACTAATTCGTCCGGAGGAGCAGAAATGACTGATATCAGTAATGATAAATGGATTAATATTGATGAAGCTGCAGAATATTTAGGTGTCAAGCCCGGAACTATTCGTGATTGGATCAGAAAAAACAAAGGTATTCCCGCTCGCAAAATAGGGAAACAGTGGAAATTTAAATGTTCTGAATTAGACGCTTGGGTTGCAAGCGGAAAAAGCGCAATGGAATAAGGTATATTCCAGCAATAATTACTAACAAGAATGGAGATAAAAAAGGACTATGGCTGTTAAGAAATCCGAACTGTATTCTCTCCTTTGGGAGGCTTGCAATAAACTGAGAGGCGGCGTGGAACCAGCAAGGTACAAGGACTATGTACTCGTCCTGTTGTTCTTCAAATATGTGTCGGACAAATACAAAGGTCAGCCGTTTGCTGAATTTACTATCAACAAGGGCGCATCTTTTGAAGACTTAATTGCCGCCAAAGGAAAAAACGATGTCGGTGAACGGGTGGATAAGATCCTCCAGAAGTTTCTGGAGGATAATAGACTGCAAGGTTCTCTGCCCGATGTCAGCTTCAACAATCCGGATGAACTTGGCTCCGGCAAGGAACTGGTCGACAAGGTATCCGGCTTGATTGGCGTATTTCAGAATCCTGCAATTGACTTCAAAAACAACCGTGCCAGTGGCGATGACATCATCGGCGATGCTTACGAATATTTCATGATGAAGTTCGCGCAGGAGTCTGGCAAGAGCAAGGGGCAGTTCTATACACCGAGCGAAGTGTCCCGTATTATCGCACGGCTTATCGGCATCGGAAATATCCGTCAGACACCGACAAAGAAGTGGACCCTGTACGATCCGGCCGCAGGCAGCGGAAGCCTTCTCATCAGAGCAGCGGATGAAGCTCCTGTGGACGAGAACGGAGATTCCATCGTGACCATCTTCGGTCAGGAAAAAGACCATGCCACAGCGGGCTTGGCAAAGATGAACCTCATTCTCCATCAGAAAGGTACAGGTGAAATAAAGCGCGGGAATACGCTGGTTGATCCTGCCTTTACAGACGATTTCGGAGAACTGAAAAAGTTTGACTTCATCGTCATGAATCCTCCTTTCTCCGATAAATCCTGGAGCGATGGCATCAAGACATCTGAGGACAAATATAAGCGTTTTGACGGCTACGGCATTCCTCCCGAAAAGAACGGAGACTATGCCTGGTTTCTTCATGTTCTGAAATCTCTGGACAGCAACGGCAAAGCGGGTATCATCATGCCGCACGGCGTACTGTTTCGAGGCAATGCAGAAGAAACCATCCGTATTGAGGTACTGAAGAAAAGATACATCAAGGGGATCGTAAGCTTACCTGCAAACCTGTTCTACGGAACAGGCATCCCCGCTTGCATCGTCATCATCGATAAAGAGGATGCGGAAACCAGAGAAGGCATCTTCCTAATTGACGCCAGCCGTGGATTTAAGAAAGACGGCAACAAGAACAGACTTCGTGAGCAGGATATTGAGAAGATTGTACAGACCTTTATAAGCGGAGAAACCATCAAGGGATATTCCCGTTTTGTGAAGTACACGGACATTCTGAAGATGAATGCCGGAAACCTAAATGTACCTCGCTACATACAAAAAATCGATGATACATTGCCGCAGAATATCGCTGCTCATCTGAAAGGCGGTATTCCGGGTAAGGACATCGAGTCTCTGAAGAGGCTGTGGGATATCTCTCCAGCTTTGAAAAAGGAGATTTTTACCTGCTCGGACGAGGCACACGATGTATATAATCTTACTCTCCCGTCCGGCGAAATCGAGAGCGCGATCGGACAGGATATCAGTATCCTTGACGAAAAGCAAAAAGAAACCGATGCGATATTTGCATCGTGGCGAGATTCAGTAAAGGACATCCTGCTTGGAATTAAGTCCGAGACCAATCCGAAGGAACTAATCCGCACGGTTGCGGGTAAGCTCATCAAGGCCTATGAATCCGCACGACTTCTCGATAACTATGATGTGTACGACTGCCTGATGAATTATTGGAACGCAAAGCTGCAGGATGATGTTTACGCCATCAAAGCCAGTGGGTACGAAGTCGGTCGGGAAATCGAATACGAGTATACACAAAAGAAAGCGAAGGACGAAAACGGCGAAACAATCTCTATAGACGATACCTCCAAGGTAAAGTCTTTTGAAGGGGCGCTGATTCCAAGGGAAATTATTGAGGCATTGTATTTTGCGAAGGAACTGGCAGCTATCAATGAACTGGCAGAACAGTCCGCTGCTCTTGAGGCAGAGCTTGATGAGATGCGCGAGGAAGAATCCGGGGACGACGGCTTGCTGAAAGATGTGCTGAACGAAAAAGGAGATGGCATTCCGAAGGCGAATTTGAACAAGCGAATCAAAGAACTGGAAGCAAAAAAAACGTCTGTTGTCGTGGATGCCATAACACGACTTATTACGCTTTTTGACGAGGGTAATACCGATGAAATGGAGTCACTCATTCGTAAAGTGCCGAAGCTGGCTGATTTTGATATCCGAAACAAGAATGGCACATTCGGAAAAGCAAAGCTGAAAACAGTGCTCAAGATAGCTGCCAATACCGCAGTTGTTCCGGAGATTTACAGGGACGAATATGACGCGCTAATATCATATGCAGCGAAGTCCGCAGAAAAGGAAGAAGCGGACAAAGCGTGGAAAGAAGCCCGCAAAGCTCTGGATAACAAGGTCGAGACAAAATACAGCGAACTAACTGTAGATGAGATCAAGCATCTTCTCTTCGACATAAAGTGGATGGCAAAGCTGGAGTCGGATATCCGTGACGAAATCGAGCAGGTGCTGAACAGCCTGTCCTCCAAGGTTCTTCTCATTGCCAAGCGGTATGAGCATACGCTCGGCGAGATCGAGAACAGAACCGCAAAATCGAGGGCGGCGAATGGTGGCTCTGCTGCTTGGGAAAGCGTAGTGAAGGGACAGAAATGGTGACTTACCCTGAAGATTGGACACCGATGCAATTAAAGGATCTGGGATATATTCAAATGTGCCGCAGAATCTTTCAAAGTCAGACAAAAGCATATGGTGCAATCCCATTTTATAAAATAAGCACATTTGGCGGTAAAGCTGATGCGTACATTTCGCAAGAGCTATATGAACAGTACAAGGGATTGTACCCATATCCAGAAAAGGTTGATATTCTGATTTCTGCGGCAGGCACAGTTGGTAAAACTGTTATATTCGATGGTAGGGATTCTTATTTTCAAGATTCCAATATCGTGTGGTTGAAAGTAGACAAGAACGCAATTGACCGTAAGTTCCTCTGGTGGTTTTATCGCTCCCACCCTTGGAAGGCATTAGAAGGGACGACCATACAGAGACTTTATAATAGCATCATCCTAAAAACAGAGATACACCTACCCGAAAAGCCCGAACAAGAAGAAATCGCCAGAACGCTTTCGATGTTTGATACCTATATCGATGACCTTGCCGAGTTGATTGAGAAGAAGCGCGACATCCGTGATGGCGCGTTGGAAGATTTGATGAGTGGTAGGACAAGACTTGAAGGTTATAAAGATATATGGCAGATAGTAAAGCTAAAAGAAATCACTTCCCTAATCACGAAAGGGACCACTCCTTTTGACAAATCTGGACGAGGTTCTGTCCATTTCATTAAAGTTGAAAACATTGATGACTCTTCGAGCAATATTAACATTACACAAAACATTTCTGAAAAAGAACATAATGGATACCTTAAGCGTTCCCGGCTTGCAGAAAATGATATTCTTTTTTCTATTGCGGGTACACTGGGACGTGTCACAATAATAGATAAAACATTACTACCAGCTAATACAAATCAAGCATTAGCGATAATACGTTTATCACGTGGTAACCATCGTTTTATAAGTTATTATCTAAAAAGCAGGACAATAAAGAAATATATTCAAGAAAATCCTACGGTCGGTGCACAACCAAACCTTTCGTTAAAACAGATAGGAAACCTTATTATTGCATTTCCATCTGAAAAAGAACAAGAAGCAATCGCAAACACATTAACTGCCATGGACACAGAAATTGAAGCATTGGAAATCGAACGGGATAAGATGATTCAAATCAGAGAAGGTGCAATGAATGACCTGTTGACAGGTCATGTCCGCCTGAAAATGTAAGGAGGAGCAAAATGGCAACGGTAGATACTGAGAAGAAATTACAGAACAGAGTCCTGCATTGGCTCGTTGACGATCTGGGCTATACCTATCTCGGCAACCTGGAGGACATCGACAACACACCTGTCAAAGAAGAACTGCTGAAGGCGAATCTGAAGAAGCGCGGATACACCGATGACCAGATCAAAACCGCGATCAGCGAGCTTGTAGGCAAGGTCAGCAATCAGTCCGATACGCTCTATCAGATCAACCGCAGCGTGTACTCCCTGCTCCGTTACGGCAGACAGGGAGTGAAGGATGCGAACGGTCATCGCCAGACAGTCCATTACATCGATTGGGCTGACATCGACAAGAATGATTTTTTCGTTGCGGAGGAGGTATCCGTCCTGCGCTTTGACAAAGTTACAAGAAAGCGTCCCGATGTGGTTCTTTATATCAACGGAATCGCTCTCGGCGTGTTTGAACTGAAGAGTTCCTATGTCAGTGCAGGTAAAGGCATCCGTCAGCTTTTACAGAATCAGAAGCGGGAGAACATTCTGAACTTCTTCAGTACGGCGCAGTTTCTCTTTGCCGGAAATGAAGCAGAGGGGCTATTCTACGGTACGATCAACACTCCGGAAAAATACTATCTCAAATGGAAAGAGGATAAAAAAGCGACCGATGACCTTTCGACTGAAATCAAGCTGCTGCAGATCAAGGAAGTCAACCGCCTGCGTGACGGTGTGGTATCTCTTTGCCAGAAAGAACGGTTCCTTTCTCTCGTACACGACTTCGTAATTTACGATGCGGGGATCAAGAAAGTATGTCGCCACAATCAATACTTTGCCAACATTGCCGCCCGCAAGCGTATACAGGACGGCGAAGGCGGCATTATCTGGAACACGCAGGGTTCCGGCAAATCGCTTATCATGGTGTGGCTAACCAAGTGGATCATCGAGAATATTACAGACAGCCGCGTGGTTATCATCACTGACCGTGACGAATTGGATGATCAGATTGAGAGCCTTTTTATTGACGTAGAGGAAAAGGTGCGCAGAGCGAAAAGCTGTGCTGATCTGCGCTCTATCCTGGATAAAAATGAGGATGCCATCGTCTGCTCCCTCATTCACAAGTACGGGCATAACGCAGGAAGTCAGTCAGATATTGACCAGTACCGAAAGGAACTGCTAAAAGACCTACCGAAGGACTTCAAGGCAAAGGGAAACATTATCGCTTTCATTGATGAATGTCACCGTACCAATTCTGGCAAGCTACATGAGGCTGTGAAAGTACTGATACCGAATGCTATTCTGATTGGCTTTACAGGGACTCCGCTGCTAAAAACCGACAAGAAATCCAGCATTGAAACCTTCGGCACATACATCCACACCTATAAGTTTGATGAAGGCGTGGCTGACGGTGTGGTTCTCGATCTGCGCTATGAAGCAAGGGATGTTGACCAGGATTTGTCCAGCCAGGATAAGGTCGATTTATGGTTTGAACAGAAAACACAAGGATTGACCGAGCGGGCGAAACTTCAGTTGAAGCAAAGCTGGACATCCATCAATAAACTGTACAGTTCAAAGCAAAGATTGGAAAAAATTGCGTCTGATATCGTATTTGATATGAGTCTGAAACCGAGACTCAAGGATGACCGCGGCACGGCTATGCTTGTGGCGAACAGTATTTATGAAGCCTGCAAATATTGGGAAATCTTTATGAGTATGGGCTTTACCAAATGCGCCATCGTGACCTCCTATGAACCGACTACACAGAGCGTCAGAACAGCCACGACCGACCTGTTGCAGGAAAGCGAGGAAGAATACAAAAAGAAAATCTATGAGCGGATGCTCGGCGGCAAGAAACTGGTCGAGTTTGAAAAAGAGGTCAAAGAACAATTCAAGAATGAACCCGCGCATATGAAACTGCTGATTGTGGTGGATAAACTTCTGACTGGCTTTGACGCTCCAAGCGCAACCTATCTGTACATCGACAAATCCATGCGCGATCATGATCTGTTTCAGGCTATCTGCCGTGTCAACAGACCGGACGGCGAGGATAAGGATTACGGATACATTGTGGATTATATGGACTTATTCCGCAATGTCCAGCTTGCCGTTTTCGACTACACTTCCGAGGCGCTTGACGGTTACAATAGGGAAGATGTCGAAGGTCTTATCAAAAACCGCTATGAAGAGGCAAAATCCGAACTGGAAGGAACGCTCACCTCACTCGAAGCATTGATTGAAAATGTACCCGATCCGCAGGCAGATACCGATTTTATCGAATATTTCTGCGGCGAAAACAGCGAGGATGATGAAAAGACTGCGCGAAGGGATATTCTCTATGCGCTTACGGCATCTCTTTCTCGTTCCTTTGCAAACTGTTGTGACCGCCTTGTTGCGGATTACGGTTATTCTGAGGATAATGTCAACCATTTGCGCGATGAGATATCCGGGTACAATAAAATAAAGGAAATGATAAAGCTGGCAAGCTGTGACTATATTGATCTCAAGCCTTACGAGATGGATATGCGCCATATTCTCGACACATACATCCGAGCCGAGGATACGAGGGTTATCAGCGAACTTGGCAATATGTCTATCGTTGAACTACTCCTACAGGGAAAGACCACCGCGCCAGTCGATCTGATAAAAGACCTGCCTGGTAATAACGAGGCAAAGGCAGAAACGATTGACAATAACCTACAGCATGAGATTGTAAAAAAGATGAGTTCCAACAGCGTATATTATGGAAAGCTATCCGAGATGCTCAAGAAAATCATCATACAGCGCAAGGTTAAGGCAATGAGTTATGAGGAATATCTGCGGCAGGTCGTAGAACTTGCCGAAGCAATCCTTCATCCGGAAGAAAGCGGTAGTTATCCTGATAAAATCAAGAACAGTGCAGCAAGTCGTGCCCTCTATGATTATTTTGAACGGAATATTGACCTGGCGATTGATGTGGATGGTGCTATCCGTAGTTCTATCCAGCCGGATTGGAAGGAAAATTTCCAGAAGCAACAGAAAATAAAATCTGCTATTTATAAAAAACTATTGCTTCATATGTATACCGAAGACAGAGCCACCGAAGAAACCAATAACGTCTTCGATATTGCACAAAGGCAGGACGAGTACAATGCATAATGAAAAAATGATAATCGGTGGGTTGGCGGTAGAGATCATCAGAAAAAAAAACCTGAAAAACCTGTATATCCGGATTAATCCGCCGGAAGGAAATGTAACTGTAAGCACACCAACTGAGCTACCAAACGAGGACATAAAACTTTTTATCCTTAAGAAACTCCCGGAAATCACGAAGACAAAGGACAGGATGCTCTTGCAGGAGAGGCAGAGTAAGCGGGAATATGTGTCCGGCGAGTCCTACTATCTATGGGGAAAGCCATATCGCCTGCAGGTAGTTTATGAAGGGATACATCATAAAATTGTAAAGTCCCCAACCAAAATCATCATGACGCTACCGAAAGGAACGGATGCTGAGGCAAGAAAAAAGCTGTTCACCGAATGGTACAGACAGGAGCTAAAGCGTGTGCTTGAGCACGTGATTAGCGAATGTGAAAAAAAGACGGGAATTCATGCGGATGAGTTCCGTATAAAAAATATGAAAACCAGGTGGGGAACCTGCAACATTGAAAAGCGCAGGATATGGATCAATCTCCAGCTTGCCAAAAAGCCTATGGAATGTCTCGAATACGTGGTGATTCACGAACTGGTGCATCTGCTGGAAAAGAATCACACCCACAGATTCCAGGCAATGGTCGAGGAATATTGTCCGACATGGCGCGAGGCAAAGAAGTTGCTCACTACCATTCCACTGGACTATATGGAAAAAGGAGAAGCGGATACAGATGACGAACAAACCAACATCAAGCGATATCTTTGATATAAACAAGAAAACGGGTGCCTTGATTCTTGGAAAAAATCGCCTTGATGATTATGCAATCAAATATCTTACAAGGCACTGTAAAAAAGCTCTTGAAACGCCGATGCCGTTACCCGTTGATGAAATATTGCAGAAAGCGAATCTAACGGTAGAAAAAGTATCTCTGTCCCGCAATCTGGATATTTTCGGATGCTGTTTGCTGCTTGATGGAGAAGTTGAAATATTCGATCACGAGAATGACACATCTAAGGCCGTATCTTTCCCTGCGGGAACTGTCCTGATTGATCCCGAGTTTGAGACAATGTATGGAGAAGGTGCAAAGCGAAACACACTCATACATGAGGCTCTTCATTGGGAAAAAGATAAAACGTATTTTGAAATCCTGGCTGTGAAGAACGCTGCGGCATCTGAAAAGCTGTATCCAATTATGTGCCGCCAGTCCGAAACATTCTACGAGCCGCCGGAAGGAAAAAAGACCAAAGAAAACGAAGTAAAGTGGCTTGAGTGGCAGGCACACAGATTGGCTCCGAGAGTGCTGATGCCATTCGTGATGTTCAAGAAAAAAGCGCTTGAACTGATCGACAGCTACCAAAATCCGCAGAACGACATCATTCCGTCCTGTGACACATTGATTGAGGATTTGAGTACCTTTTTCATTGTGTCCCGTTTGTCTGTCAAATACCGCTTGATTGAAGTAGGGCTGCTTGATCATATTTCCGACTTCGAGGATTTTGATGTTCCTTGCCGAGATCGATAACAGCAAGGAACTTGTCTCGCTTACTCCCGTGGAAGCATATCAACTGTTGAATCTGGACTCTTCTCTGCGTGAATGGATCAGCGGCGGTCAATTTGTTTTTGCTGACGGATATTTTGTCCTTGCAGATAGGAAATATATAACCGCCAAAGAAGATGGTCTGCATCTGACGGCAAAAGCAAGAAAGAACCTGGCACAGTGCGTTATTAATATCCGTGAGCAGAAATATACTACCTATCCAAATATACAAAAGGACTTCGAAGGTTTTGCCACTCTCTATCATGTGGAGGGAATCGATCAGCGTATACTGACATTCCATCCACAATACCAGGCAAATTTCAAATACGAAGAGGATGATGTATATTCGGCATTCCGTAATCATATCCTCACTTACGATGAAAAGGAGGAAATCGAATTGGTAAAGCGACTGGGCGATCCGACCACTACGCTCTGCCAATGCCTGTGGTATCTGATGGAAAACAGAAAGTGGAACTACCCAGAAGCCTTTAACGATAAAACGGGCCTGCACAAGAATTATCACGGAAAAATAAAAAAAGACAAGTACAATAATATGGGTACAGAGGTACTGATGGCCATTTGTGTCGGATTACGCCTGAACCTCCGAATGATAGAGAAGATATTTGCTAAGTCCGATAATAAGCTGAATTATTATCAGGATCCCGACAAAACCTATATCCGTATTTTAGAGAATATGCCCGGACTTTCCCTACAGGATTTCAACGGAATTTTGAAGCAGGCAGGCATCAAAGAATTGGGCAGCACAATAAAAGATGATCTCGATTAAAATTTCAATAACTCACTGAGTTGGCTTTGGGCCCCAAAAGGGGCCCTTTTTTATGTTCTAAAACGAGAATACGGCTTCGTTACAGAGTTTTATGATCAACTCGGTGAGTTGCACTTCAAAAAGTAAAAAAGACGATAATAGACTTAGACAGTTGAAATTGTCTCGATTGCCTACATCAATCTCATAGTCCAAATAGTACCTAAGGAGGGAAGGAGAACAAATGACAAAAAGCGAGCGAGAAAATTGGATAATCAACATCGAGAACTCCGCTGCTGCTATTGAATCGCAACTCGGATCAGCAGTAGTAAAATTCATCTTCGAACGCTACGGTGCACATGGAACTTGGGATTTAGCCCCGAGTGATCTACCTGAAGTTTTCAGCGAGCTGTATGCAATTGAAGCAGATCTCACCTAAAGCGCATTGTTTTGAACAATTCGCTCTCTCTTTTTGTTTTATTCGTTACCCATAGAGTGTTCTATGCCTACAAGAGAACTTGTGAACATTTTGTTACTTTTTCCAATCCTGTTGACAAATACAGCCTATCATGATAGTATAGACTATAGAAATAGTCTGAGGAGATTTGTTATGCAGGAAAAATTATTTGAAAGCGAAGCCAAAGTGATGGAAATCATATGGGCAAGAAGTCCCATATCCGCCAAAGACATCAGTCTGATTGCTGCAGAAACAATCGGATGGAATAAGAATACCACCTACACGGTAATTAATAAACTGGAGGCAAAAGGATTTATTAAGCGTGAAGATCCCGGCTTTATTTGTACTCCGCTTGTATCACAAAGTCAAATGCAAAAAGCAGAAGCTGCTTCTCTTGTGAAAAAGGTATTTGGCGGCTCTCGCAAGGCATTGTTTTCCGCATTGCTTGAAGATGAGCCTTTATCCGAAGAAGAAATCCATGAGTTGCGCAAGCTGATTGATAATAGGTGACGGTCATGCTACAGGAAGCATTCTATTGGATATTCAATATGAGCATAACTGCTGCTATAACCGGTGTGCTCATTATGCTGGTCAGACTGATAAATAAGATTCCAAGAAGACTAACGGTGTTTCTTTGGATCATTCCTTTTCTTCGAATGACGGTTCCTTTTGGATTGAACAGTCCTTATAGCCTGATGTCATTGATATCCAAAATCACCACTAAAACAATTGTTGTATACCAGCCTACTGATAATATAGCTTTTTCAATGATGAATAGCATTATGGCAGTGAACACTTATTTTCCGATAACATATAAAGTCAATGTTTTAGAAGATATATTTGGCGTGGCTTCGGTTATATGGATCCTTGTTTCGCTGGCAATTCTTCTAACACTGGCTGTTACATATTTCACTGCAATTTACGAAATCAAAGCTTCAACACCTCTCCGAGACAACATTTATCTCTCGGGGAAAACCATATCTCCTGCAGTATACGGAATTGTAAAACCTAAAATTATTTTACCTGCCTCTTATAAAGACAGAGATATCGAGCTTGTGATACTGCACGAAAAAACACATATACGCAGTTTTGATAATCTACGGCGAATGATAGCGTTCGTAATTGTTGCAGTACATTGGTTCAATCCGCTTTGCTGGTTATTCTTAAAAGAATTTCTCGCAGATCTTGAATTATCTTGCGACGAGCGTGTTCTCATAAAACTTGGATCTGCCCGTGCAAAGGATTATGCGTCATCATTGTTGGAAAGCAGACAAGGAACAACTATATTTGCTTCTGCTTTCGGCGGTGCAAAAATACGAACACGAATCAAAAACATACTGTCCTTTAAAAAAATGACTTGGCTTTCGCTTACGGTGTTTACAGCACTGATCTGTGCTATTTTCTATGCGCTGCTAACAAATGCAGGATAAAAGGAGTATGATGAATATGAAAAGCAAATCGTTTAACAGATATTATCTGTTTTCCTGCCTCGGTGTTTTGATTGTCTCGTATTATCCATTATCAATGGGAGTTCGAGTCATTACCGATATGATTGTTAATGGGACTGTTTTGAAAGAAAACTATCCCAAATATATCATTCCGTACACCCCCATATCTATTGCGATTATTATCGGTATACTCTTAATGCCTTTGTGTATCAAACTTTTCAAGAAGTTCGCCCTTGCCGGCGGCAGTTTCATAGCAACAGGTGTTTTCTTTGCAGTTGAATTACTGTTTGAGCAGAAGGTTGTCGTATCAACAGCTGAAACCGTATCAAGACTTGAAGATTGGCAGATGTTTATGTGCTATATCCCTCCGGAGGGATGGGGTGAAACCATAACTACATATAAGACACAAACGGCAGTAGACATTTTAATGGGCGATTATAACCCTGCATTCAAGCTGCACTTTTACATTATTTCTGTTGTGTTGATTATTACCATATTGAACTGCTTGTATGGATTCGGTCAAATAATTAAGAACGGAGAAAAGAAGCGTTTTAAAGCTCTAATTCTGCAGTCGATTTGCTCGCTCGCTTTCCTGGGATTCTGTATCCTCGCTTGTTTTACGGCATTTTGGAGAGATGGCAGCATTCGGGTATCTCCCTTGTCGGCTACGTTAATGACGGTATTCTTTGTTCTCTTTGGTTTAACAGCTGGAGTATTTACCGGCTCATTCTTATTGGGAAAACGGAAGCTTGTTTCGATTTGGATTCCCGCGATTGTTGCTTCTGCCATGACTTTCCTCATGTATATCGGAGAAATGATCCTGCTCAATGGGCATTTGTATAGTTTAGGTTCAGGAATTATATTTGACAGTTTACCTGCAATTGTCTTTGCGCCAATAGATTTGTTCATTATTCTTCTGTCCGGTTGCATAACTGCTTTGATATCTTCTTTGCTTAACGGCAGCCGCAGCTGCTGTAAAAAACGAATCATAACGCTTTTCATTGTCTGCTCTGTTATTACCCTTATTATATTCTTTGTTTTAGGTATGGGCGGTATAGACAGTGTTGACAGTCCTGAAGGATCTTACAGTTTCGTGCAGCCTATAGAGAAAAAATCCGATTTTGCAGAATCCTCCTATCAAGTTGGCGCATACTTAACCGGAACTGATTTTTCATCCGTAAGTCAAAATCTGAAAGATAAGATAGCACAGGAATGGAATACCTACAATAGTTTGACCACAGAACAAAGACTGTTTTCAAGTAAACTCTGTGGGTTGGTCAGCTTCCAAGCTGATACATGGGATGCATGTAAAAGAGAAATCGGTATTGATGTAAGCAATCCTCTTGAATCCTTTGAATGGCTCAACAAGACCGGATATTTGGGAATGGAGAGTACCGACCTTTACACATCCATAAAAAACATTCAGGTTCTTGCAGATACTGCACTGGGCGAAGATAGAGAGTTGAATCGTCTTGATATTACCGCCGGGTATACTGTCGATGATATCCGTGTCACTTTGAAAGCAACGCTTTCAGCCGATTCCGGGACACACACTTCAAACAGTTCTTGTAACGGATATGCCACCTATAAAGAAGATATCGTTGCTGCAGGTTCAGGAATCCCTGTGTTAATCGTAACCACTCACGAGATGAATAACAATGGCTACTATAACGGCGATTATTTTGACCAAACGGCATATTGGGTAAAGGATAATGTCTTTTACACTCTCCAATTATTCGGAGATGAAGCGGACAAGTCAGAAATTCAATCTGCTCTCAAGCGAATCCTTGAAGATATTTAAGGCAATACCTCACAATGCTTGTTACGCAGATGCACCGCCGTTGACTGAAAATCACGTTCTTTTGTTTCAAGCTCATTTAAAAGTTATTTTTCAAAAATCATACCCTCTGCGCTTTGCCACAGAAAAAACAGAAAATATTTATAAAAAATACGGGTACCTCTAAAAAATCAATGTCCATAGGCGGCAAAAAGCTTTTTCCGTCAGTCAAAACAAAAATTTCACAGACAGCGTATACATCTGTCAGGAATTTTGTGATGAATAACGGCAAGCAAGCCGGATTTGGGCAGTAAATTTTTAGAGGTACCCGTATATTATAATAACGTCGGATTTTTATTGATATCCCTATCTTCAAATATCCATAATAATCGGCAAAATCATTGGTTTTCTTCCGGTTTGTGCAAAAATGAACTTGGAAAGAGAATTTTTTACGGAAGATTTTATTTCAGTCCGTTCAAAAATATTGCTTTCAAAGCAATCGTTTATTGCACCCTTTGCAATCTCGCGTGCTTTTTCCATAAGCGCTTCGGATTCTCTGACATAAACAAATCCTCTTGAAACAATATCCGGTCCCGAAACCAAAGTACCGTATGAAAAATCGATAGAGGCTACCACAACGATCAGACCGTCCTGAGAAAGGTGACGTCTATCGCGCAGAACAATATTTCCGATATCCCCTACCCCATAACCGTCAACAAGAACTCTGCCTGCCGGAACTGTACCGTTGAAACGCGCGCCGTCCGTACCGATTTCAAGAACCTTGCCGAGATCGGAAATAAATATGTTGGTTTCGGGGATTCCCATATATATGGCGTTCTTTTTATTCTGAGCAAGATGCTTGAATTCACCGTGTATAGGCATAAAGTATTTCGGCTTTGTAAGAGCAATCATAAGCTTAATTTCTTCCTGGCAAGCGTGTCCCGAAACGTGAACCTCTACCAGATCGTCCTTGAAAACATCGGCACCGTTTTTAAGAAGCTCGTTTATAATTTTATCAACCATTTTCTCGTTTCCGGGAATAGCGCTTGCGCTTATCACAACAAGATCGTTTGAACCGAGCTGAACCTTATCATGACTGCAAAACGCCATTCGGTAAAGCGCCGACATAGGCTCGCCCTGACTTCCGGTAGTAATAAGAGTAATTTGCTCCGGCGGATATTTTTTAATATCGTTTATATCTATCAGAACGCCGTCCGGCGCCGACATATAGCCAAGACGCGTCGCCGCTCCGACTATATTGAGCATAGAACGTCCGGTGATGGCAACCTTTCTTCCGTACTGAACGCTTGTATTGATAATTTGCTGCACTCTGTGGACATTGGAAGAAAAGGTTGCAATGACAATACGTTTATCCTTATTTCTCATAAAGATATTATCAAGAGACTGTCCCACCTTTTTCTCAGACGGGGTATAGCCGGGACGCTCCGCGTTTGTCGATTCGCACATAAGGAGAAGCACTCCTTCGTTTCCGAGCTGACCGAGTCTCGTCAGATTCATTATCTCTCCTTCAATCGGAGTGAGATCAAGCTTAAAATCACCGGTATGAATAATTGTCCCGACCGGTGTCTTGATAGCAAGACAGCAGGCATCGGCTATAGAATGATTTACCCGTATAAATTCCACAGACATACAGCCTGCAGCAACAGTTTCGCCAGCTTCTACGCAATTAAGGCGCGGTGTGAAACTAAGCTGATGCTCCATCAGCTTGTTTTCTATAATACCGAGAGTAAGACGGGTGCCGTAAACCGGTATATCGAGCTTTCTGAGAACGTACGGTATAGCTCCTATATGGTCTTCGTGACCATGAGTGAGAAAGAGTCCTCTGATCTTTTCATAATTTTTTTCAAGGTAGGTGGTATCCGGAATAACAAGATCTACTCCCAGCATATCCTCATCGGGAAAACCGAGACCGCAATCCACCATTATAATATCATTTTCATACTCGATAACCGCGAGATTTTTTCCTATCTCATTCAAGCCTCCGAGCATCATTATTTTTACTTTGCTTAGCTTTTTTCTTCTTGCCATAAATCAAATCAGTGCCTGCCGAAAAAAACGGCAGACATTTTCCTTCCGTTATAATTTATAATATTTTTCGGTGAGCGGAAAAAACGCACAGTTCCGCTTTTCACCTGCATTTTTTGTCAATCCCAAATATTCCGCTTTCCGGGGAGCCGCCGTCATACCGTACTACGGCGGAATGTCCTTGTTCCGGGGCAAATATTGAATAACGAACAAATATGTTAGATTTATTATACCACCTATATATTAATATTATGAGTGCAATTATGTTAACATAAAGTTAACGCAATGAATGCTTTTGACAGAAAAACAGCAAAAAAAGTATAATCTGTATTTATCTGCGAATACTATTAACGACACAGAATCAATCATATTCTCAAAAAAGAAAGGAAAATCATTATGCCGGAAAATAAAAAGAAGCAAAAAAAGCGCGGAAATCACAATACTCCCCTCCCCAATCAGGCTATAAGCGCCTATGAGCAGAGTGCCGATCCCCTCGGCAGCTATACAGGAGTGACCGACGATATGATAAACCCCGGAAAGAATATGCCCCGCAGAGACGTCGGCGGAAAGATTTATATGAGGGTTGAGGAACAACCGGTACAGGACGCCGACGATCTCTAATCAGAGCAGCAATACAACCAGCGCCGAAAGCATTCCTCCCGATATTGCTCCCAGAGCAAAAATCAATAGCCGTATAAACCTTTCCCTCGCTTTCTGAGATTTCTCGGCTATCAGTTTTTCCGGAGAAATCATATTAGCGGCAATGATTCTGCTGGCTTCCGATACCATATCGTTTTTACCGGTTTCCGTGCCCGGTCTTTCACGAAGGATGAAATATGCCTCCTCAAAGATCGGGCTTCCCGTATTTTTAAGCACAACCATATTTCTTTGTATTCCCTTTATCATTTTTTAACCTCCTTTGAAGCTTTTTTAGATTATATACAGTTTTTAACGTCAATATTCAAAAAGAAATGCGATATACTACCTCAAAAAAAGTACTCCCATTAAGCGGAAAACCTGTTGCTTCGGTATATTTTTTCGCTCAAAACGTACTGTCACAGACAGATGAAAGGGCGTATCTTGCAGCGGAATTTTTCAAGTATACTGTTTTTTCACTCTTCCCGGAAGAAAAAACGCAGGGAGTGCTGTGCCCGCGATCTTAAGGCAGCACTGCCGGGTTATGACAGTACAGATGCGCCGTCAGATTTTTCGGGATTCAAGGGGCAG
>USPP01000002.1 GCA_900556615.1 uncultured Eubacteriales bacterium | reverse complement strand
TTATCGGCGGGGCAGTGCAGGCATTTGGATATACAACCGTAACGATGATTAACTCCGTTATCGGTGTTCTTGGAGTTCGTACTCTTTGGATGCGATATATTTATCCGCTCTATCATTCGCTTGATACGATTTATATTTGTTATCCCGTTACCTGGACGCTGATTATGATTGCCAATGCAGTTGTATTTCTCATTGCTTATACAAAATACCGAAAAAAAGGGAAGGTGCTGTAAATGTCTTATCCGGATTTTACTGAGAGAAAACTGTCCTCTGATATTATCTTTGAGGGAAAGCTGCTTCACGTTTATAAGGATTCCGTCATGCTGCCTGACGGAAACACCTCGCACCGTGAATATATTCGCCATGTTGGCGCTGTATGTGTAGTTCCGATTACCGAGAATGACTGCGTAGTAGTGGAGCGGCAGTACCGCTATCCGATCGGTCGGATTACGCTTGAAATTCCCGCAGGAAAACTGAATAGCCGTGAAGAGGAGCCTGAAAAGGCTGCTCGCCGGGAGCTTATGGAGGAAACAGGGGCTGAAGCGGGAGAGCTAATTTATCTTGGAGAGTTCTATCCCGCCGCCGCTTATTCTGATGAAAAGATTCATATGTATATGGCGCGCGAGCTTACCTTTGGTGCGGCGCATCCTCGATTTAATCCCGCTTGAGGAGCTTGTTTCGGAGATTATGAACGGAAACGTTCCTGACGCAAAAACTCAGGCTGCTGTTCTGAGAGCTTATCTTTTGCTGAAATCAAAATGAGCCGCCGTTTTTCCAAGATATATTTTGAAATAACCAATCAGTGCAATGCTGCCTGTTCCTTCTGTCCCGGAACGACGCGTGAAAAACACTTTGTCAGTATGAAAGAGTTTGATTGTGTGTTGTCAAAGCTGGCAGGAAGAGCAGATTTTCTCTATTTTCATTTGATGGGAGAACCGCTTCTGCACCCTGACATTTGTGCTTTTGCAGAGAAAGCAAGCAGGCAAGGCTTTAAGGTCATGATTACGACGAACGGTTTACTTGCCGACACGCGCGGTCGGGAGCTTGTTGATACGGGCAAGGTGTTTAAATTAAGTATCTCTCTTCATTCTTTCGAAGCAAACAGATATGGAATCGCGCTTGAAGATTATTTGAAAAGCTGTTTTTCTCTTGCTGAACGAGCTTCGGAACGGGGAACTCTCACAGCGCTTCGTCTTTGGAATCTTGGCTCTGCTGAGGACGGTACGGAAAGCAATCTCTTTAACGAAAAGGTTATTGTGGCTGCAAAGGAATATTTCGGAGACGTTTGGATAAAAAACAGAAGCGGCTTTTGCATCGGAAAAGGAATATATTTGGAATGGGGAGAGCATTTTGATTGGCCGGGGTATGCAAAAATAAACGAGGGCAAACAATTCTGTCATGCGCTCAGGCTTCAGATGGGGATTCTTTGCGACGGAACGGTCGTCCCTTGCTGTCTTGACTCAGAGGGAGAAATTGCGCTTGGGAATATCTTCGACTCGGATATAGATGAGATACTTTCCGGGGAACGGGCGCTGCGTCTGTATAATGGTTTTACCGCCGGTTTTGCTTCGGAAGATATCTGTAAACGGTGTGGATTTGCAAGAAGATTTTCTGCCACGTGAGTTCTGCTTTGGCGGAACCTTTTGCGATTTTTTCTGTCCAAATATATTGATATGTTATTGTGTTTATGATAAAATTAAAATATAGATTTTCGGTTTTGTCCGGATATTCGGAGTTGTTATGAATTTTTGCAGTCTCGATTTCATATTCATTTTTTTGCCTCTCTTTGTCATATTGCATGGTATTGCGAAAGGGAAGCTGAGAAATGCTGTCCTTTTCTTAGGGAGCATCGTTTTTTATGCTCTTGCTGCGGGAAAATTCTATGAATGGCTGATTCTTCTTCTTGTTTCAGCCGTAATGAATTATCTGTTTGGTATGATTGTTTCCGAGCTTGAGGGAGGTTATCGGAGGACAGCTTTTATTTGCGGAATCGTTTTCAACGTGGTTTTTCTGCTTACCTATAAATATGCAGAGACATTTTTATCAGCTGTTCTTCCCGCTCTCGGCGCGGCGATAGGTAAGAGCAATATCTCAATTCCGGAAATTGCACTGCCAATCGGACTCAGCTTCTATACCTTCAAAAATCTTTCTTATCTCAGAGAAGTATATTCCGGAAAAGTAAATTCTGAAGAATCGTTTATTGATTACGGTGCCTACCTCTCTATGTTTCCGCAGATTTCAATGGGACCGATACAAACCTATCAGGATTTTTTTTCCTATCTGAAGTCGCGCAAAGCAACCTTTGACGGCATATGCTCCGGATTGTCGGAGTTCATTATAGGCTTTGGCTTGAAGAAAATTTTTGCAGACCGTCTCGGCAGCGTGTGGAGCGGAATCGAAACCATCGGATACGGAAGTATCTCCACACCTCTTGCGTGGATGGGAATTATCGCTTTTGCGCTTCAGCTATATTTTGATTTTTATGGCTATTCGCTCATGGCTTCAGGTATCGGAGAGATGCTCGGATATCAAACGCCTAAAAATTTCAATTATCCCTATATTTCCCGTTCGATGAGCGATTTCTGGAGAAGATGGCATATAACGCTCGGTGACTGGTTCAAGGAAAATGTATATTTCCCTCTTGGAGGCAGCAGATGCAGCAGAGTGAAGACGGTTCGGAATCTCTTTATTGTATGGGTACTTACCGGAGTGTGGCATGGAAATACGCTGAATTATTTTATTTGGGGATTATTTCTTTTTTTCCTTGTCTTTGTCGAAAAAACGGGAGTGCTTGATTTTATTATCGAAAACAAGGTGCTTTCACATCTGTATATGTTTTGTGCCATTTTGCTCTCATGGACACTGTTTAAGCTCCCTACCTTATCCGATTTTGCCGTGTATCTGTCAAGATTGTTTCCTTTTTTCACCTCTGTTCCGGAAGAAGTATACGCTCTTGATTGGCTTAAGTATGCAAAAAGCATCGGCTGGTTAATCGGTCTCGGATTTCTGTTCTGCACGCCTTTGCCGAGAAAATTGTATGATAAATTCAAAGACAGGGCGTATCTTGCCGTTCCGATTTTACTGATAGTATTTTGGTATTCCGTTTATCTTACCGTTTGCAGTGCGAACGATCCGTTTTTATATTTTAATTTTTAAGGAAACGCCGCACAATTCCGGAGGCAGAGCTGCACAGTCATATTTTTTGTTAAACGATACAAAATGAGGAGGCAGAGCAGATCCTCTGCTGACGATAATTGTGAAGTATGACGGGAAACGGACAAGCAGATATGCTGTCAATGTGCGGCTGTGAACCTGTCGGTGTCGACTTAAAAGCTGATAGTGAACGATATGGAGAGAATTATGAATCATTTTTCAGGGGGTACACAATCTCCCTTAAAAAAATATATACTGCTTATATGCGTGATTGTGTCGTCGCTTGCAGTAGCTATGGGAGGAGTGCTGCTCTCATCGGGGAAAGGGAATCCGATTGAAGCCTTTATGCTCTTTGTAAGAGACGGCTTTGAGACTGATACAGAGGATTCAGAAGAGATCGGTGACAGCAGCGAAACAGAGGACGAGAGGTCGGATGGCAGTACAGGAAAAGAAACTGCAAATCCGGATGATACGGATGAAAGTGCTGACAATACAGGCGATACGGAGGAAGCATCAAATCCTGTCGAACCGCCTGAGACAGAAACTCCCTCTCCTGAGGAATATTTTACCGATGTACTGTTTATCGGAGATTCCCGTACAGTAGGATTGTATACCTATGGAAGAATAGAAGGAGCGTCCTATTTTGCAAGGACCTCAATGAATGTATCGAATTGCTTTGCCGATAAAAAATCCGAGACCGGTACAGGGAAACTCAATCTTGAGGAATATCTAACGCAAAACAAATTCGGAAAAATTTATATTCTGCTCGGAATCAATGAAATTGGATACTCCTATAATTGGATTGTAACAAGATATGAAAAGATACTGACAAGGCTGAGAGAGCTTCAGCCTGATGCTGTTATTATCATTCAATCCAATATGCATGTGACAAAGGCGAAATCCGATGCCAATCCTGAAAGCTTCAATAATAAACGAATTGACGAACTCAACAAGCGGCTTTCGCTGCTTGCCGACGGGAAGAAAATATTCTATCTCGGTTTTGAGTCAATATTTGACGATGCAAACGGAAATCTGAGAACGGATTACACCGGAGACGGAGTACATCTTAAGGCGAAATGCTATAAATATTGGCGTGACTATATATTGGAAAACGGAAGAATTAAGGTGCCGGCTGAAACCGGAGGATCTGCGTCTGTAACCAAACCGGTGACAACCGATCCGGTGAAAACGACGCCGCCGAAAGAAACAGCGGCTCCGGAGGAGACAACACCGCCGGAAAAAGAAACTACAGATCCCGAAGAAACGACGGTGCCGGAGGATACAATACCTCCTGTAACGACGGACGGCGGAACAAGCGCACCGGAGGACGAGGATTATTTTGAGGATGCGCTGTTTATCGGAGATTCCCGTACAGTGGGATTCTATACCTACGGAAGAATTGAGGGGGCGTCCTATTTTGCCAGGACCTCAATGAATGTCAAGAACTGTTTTGCCGATAAAAAGTCGGAAACGGGAACCGGCACTCTTAACCTTGAAGACTATTTGTCTCAAAACAAATTCGGAAAGATATATATTCTTCTCGGGATAAACGAGATAGGATATTCGTACGCTTGGATTGTTTCGAACTATACTGCCGTGGTTGAAAAGATTCATACGCTTCAGCCTGACGCAAAGATTATCATTCAATCAAACATGCATGTGACAAAGGCAAAATCCGACGCTAATCCCGATACTTTCAATAATGTCCGTATTGATGAACTGAATAAGCGTCTTTCCGCTCTTGCGGATAATGAGTATATTTTCTATCTCGGCTTTGAATCGATATTTGATGATGAGAACGGGAATCTGAAGACAGATTATTCACGGGACGGTATACATTTTAAGGCAGATACATATAAGATCTGGCGTGATTGGCTGATACAAAACGGTAAAATTTAAAGGGTGGTGCTTCATTTATGATAAACGACAGCTTGAAAAATTCCGAGAAATACGCGGTGCTCGGTGAAGATTTTAAAAGAGTTTTTGATTTTCTTTCTACGTTAACGGATAAAACCGAAACGGGGAGATACGATGTTTCGGATAGGGCATTTGTTAATGTATCGGAGGGAATGACAAGAAAACGCTCAGATGCGAGATATGAGGTGCATGACAAGTATGCCGATGTACAGTATATGATTTCAGGAAGAGAGAATATTGATATTTGCGGCGAAGAAAAGCTTACTGTGACGGAAGATATGACTTCCGAAAACGACATTCGGTTTCTCTCCGGAGATCCCGGATTCTCAACGGTATATCTTGAAAGCGGAGATTTTGCAGTTATTTTTCCGGGAGAAGCGCACAGACCGCTTACAGCGGTTGATGATGTTCCTGTTTCGGTATTGAAAGCAGTCGCAAAGATAAAAATAGATTAAGAGAATCTTCCTCAATTGGTATTGTCTGACGAAAAATCCGGCGGCACAACTGTACAATAATCTTGTGCGGTATTGCCTTAAATTTTCTAAAGTTTATTTGAGTCCTGATATATAGGGCGGGAGGGTGTTATGAAAAATACAGACAGAGTTATATGGGGAATCATTCTTGTGGCAATCGGCGTTATTTTTGCGCTGAATGCATTCGGTATAACGAATATTAATGTATTTTTTAACGGTTGGTGGACGTTATTTATTATTATTCCATGCTTTGCGGGGCTTTTTACTGAGCGCCAAAAGACAGGAAATCTTATCGGTTTGCTTATTGGTGTCTTTCTTCTTCTGTGTTGCCGGGGCATTTTGGATTTCGGACTGCTTTGGAAGCTGGTTATACCGGTTATCATTGTAATAATCGGTCTGAAAATGATTTTCGGCGTTTCTTTCGGAAATAAAAGCCGACAAATCTTAAAAGATTTAGAGACAGACGGCAGAGAACTCAAAAACGGTTATGCGGCTTTTTCGGGAAAAACGCTATGCTTTGACGGAGAGGTTTTTAACGGAGCGGAGCTTACGGCAGTCTTCGGCGGAGTGAAATGCGATCTTACGAAGGCTATTTTCGAAAAGGACTCGGTTATCAATGCAAGCGCTACTTTTGGCGGTATAGATATTATTTTGCCTGACAATGTGAATATAAAAGTGAACTCCAACTCTCTTTTTGGCGGTGTGTCAGATAAAAAACACAGGAATGTAACCGAAAATCCTTTTACTGTGTATATCAATGCTACTTGCATGTTCGGAGGAGTGGATATAAAATGACAGCCTGGCAAAAAGCAATTAAATATGCTGCGATGGCTTTTGCTATTTTCCTTTGTGTGAGTATTATCGGAGGAATTTTCAGCTTTTTTTCTTCTTTTTCAATATTTTTCGTAGGAAAAAACTCTGTCGGCGAGATGAAAACCTACACGGTAAACGGAGAAATTACCGAGTTGCATATAAACATTGCGGCATCAAGCTTCGTTATTAGAAACGGAGATGATTTTCGTGTGGAAAGTAATCTGAAAAATCTGACTGTTGAAGAAAAAAACGGTACCCTTACGATTTCCGAAAAGAAAAGGTATTGGGGCTCTTACGGCGGTGATGTGAAGCTGGAACTCTATATTCCAAGAGATATTATCTTCGATAAGGTTGACTTCAGTTCGGGAGCAGGTACAGTTGATATAGAAAATCTCACTGCGGAGAGTATAAACTTTGAGCTTGGCGCGGGGGAAGTAAAAATTCAGAACTTAATTGTTTTATCAAAGGCAAAGCTTGACGGAGGCGCCGGAAAAATTACGATAAACGGCGGAAGCCTTTCGAACCTTGACTTCAATATGGGAGTAGGCGAAACGTCTTTAACGAGCAGGCTGTCGGGAAGCTGTGACTTCGATTTGGGCATAGGCTCGACAAAGCTAATACTTATTGGGCAGAGCGACGATTATGCCATTGATGTAAATAAAGGTTTAGGAGAAATCACCGTGGACGGCAAAAAAATGTCAGACGGCGGGGTTTTCGGAGAAGGGAACAACAGAATTAAAATTGATGGAGGAATTGGAGAAATATCTGTTGTGTTTGAAGAAGACTGATTTTACGGGAGAGTCGATTTACATTTTGATAATGATAAAGAATGGGGCTGTCTCATCGCATTAATGAACTGTGAACGCCATGCGCAATCCTAACAAAAAAATCAAGGTCATTTAAGGGATGCCCTTGATTTTTTTGTTGTTTTTGTATACGGTTCTATCTCAAAAATGCAATTTGAGACAGTCCCATTCTTTATTCCTGTGTTACTCCTTTCATTGATGTTGACAGAATAATAAAAGAATAATAAATAATACAAATCCATGTATTTTATTCAGCTTACTGTTATGACAGTGGCTTTATTTATTCCTTTTAACCAAAAAAGATATTCGGCATAAAATGTAAATAGCCATAAAGGCGTCGAACAGACAATTCATCGAAAGGAACGGTAACATAGATGCCGAAAACAGAACATAATTCAGAAAAGCTTTTTTTCATCGGCGCGAATACGTCCGGAGGATTTGTGGGATATATGAACGAAATTCTCTGCGGTCTTGAAAAGGTATATATTATAAAGGGGGGACCGGGAACCGGAAAATCAACCCTTATGAAGAAAATAGCTAAATCAGCAAAAGAAAATGGATTCGAGCCGGAGCTGTATTATTGCTCATCGGACAGCGATTCTCTTGACGGTGTAGTGATAAGAAGCGTCGGCGTGGGAATTATAGACGGCACCTCTCCTCACTGTGTGGATCCGCAATATCCGGGGGCAAGGGAGGAAATTATAAATCTCGGAGAATTTTGGGATTCCGATAAACTAAAAACAGATTTTTCAGCTATAAAAGATCTCAGTGACAGAAAGGGAGAGCTTTTTGAAACGGTATACAAATATCTGAGTGTATGCAAGGGACTGCATGCAGAAAGGGAGAGAATGCTTCGCGGCTGTATAGATTATGAAAAAGCGGAAAGAGCTGCGGCACGTCTTATGAGACATATGACGCGCGGAGAAAACTTTGCCTTGCTTCCGAGACAAATATCCGCAATAGGAATGAACGGCGTTACGGTGCTTGATACATATAAAGCGCTGAGCCGCGAATATTGGTATATAAACGATGCAAGAGGAATGGGAGGGATTTTCTGTGAAATGCTTGTAAAAGCAGCGCAGAACTTATCTCTTGAGGTATGGGTTTCCCGTAATCCGCTTCTTGAAATTGACGCGCTGTATTTTCCGGACAGCGGCATCGCTGTTTTCTGTGCAGGGGAGGAGAAAAATGCTTCGCGCATTATCAATACAGAGCGCTTTATCATAAAGAATGCCGTGAGTGAACGACGCGCAGGGCTTCGCTTTCTCTCACGCATCGAAAAGGAATTGCTATCGCGCACAATGAGCGTTTTTGAAGAAATCAAAAAATGTCACTTTGCAATAGAAGATATTTATAAATCTGCTATGGATTTTTCGCAGCTTGACATCGTTTTTGAAAAGCTTTTAAAAAAAATATTGTGAAATAAAGGAATGCCTGTTGAAAAAGCACGCAGAATATGATAAAATCAAAACCGTTCCGCATATATTTATGCAGGACGGTTTTAATTGTTAACTTTTGCTTGGAGGAAATATGAAGGTTTTTCTTTTTACGCTTAATGCCTCTTACATTCATAAAAGTCTTGCTTTGAGATGTTTGAAAAAATCAGTGGAAAACGAGGGCTTTGAAACTGTATGTGCCGAGTTTACGGTAAAAGAAAAAAGGCTTCACGTTCTTGAGCGGCTTTCTTCTGAAAAAGCAGATATTTACTGCTTTTCCTGTTATATATGGAACATCGATGAAATGCTTTCGGCGGCGGAAAAGCTGAAAAAGCTTCTTCCCGATTCTGTGATTGTTTTCGGAGGTCCCGAGGTATCATATGAGAGCGAGGAATTTTTTTCATCTCACGAATATGTGGATTTTATTGTACAGGGTGAGGGGGAAGAGACGCTTCCGGCGCTTTGCCGCGATGTTATGGAAAACGGACGTGACATGGTAAAGAGGAAAGGAAGAATCATTCATTCCAATCCGTATGCCGACTTTGCAGGCGAGGGGATTCTTTATTCAAAAGACGACGTATTTGCTTCATCGGTGATATATTATGAATCCTCACGCGGCTGTCCGTTTTCTTGCTCTTATTGCCTTTCCGCAGCGGGACACGGAATAAGAAGTAAAAGCGCGCAGAAGGTTTTGGAAGAACTGCTTGAGCTTGAAAAACTGAATGACGGAATAAAAATAATCAAATTTGTTGATCGCACCTTCAATTTTGATAAAAAACGGGCATATGAGATATGGAGGGGATTGTTGTCTGGGAAATATACCGGTAAGTATCATTTTGAAATATGCGCAGAGCTTCTTGACGAAGAAGGATTCGATCTTCTTTCACGCTTTCCTGTCGGAAAGATTCAGCTTGAAGCGGGAGTGCAGAGTACAAATCCCAAGACGCTTGCGGCGATAAACAGAAAAAGCGATACGGAAAAATGTATAGAGAATATCCGCAGAATAAAGGAAATGGGAAATATTCACATTCACGCGGATCTTATTGCTGGATTGCCGCTTGAGGACATAAACAGTTTTGCCGGATCGTTTGACGATGTTTACGGAAGCTGTCATATGCTTCAGCTCGGATTTCTTAAGCTGCTTAAAGGCTCGCCGCTGTATAAAGAGGCGGATAAATACGGTATCATATGCTCCGATCATGCACCGTATGAGGTTCTGAAAACCGACGCTATATCCTTTGAGGATTTGCTGCGGCTGCATAAAATCAGTGATGTTCTGGACAGGATTTCAAACAGCGGGCATTTCTCGTATTCGCTTGCGGGTATCCTTGAAAAAGTCGATTCTCCCTTTGGATTTTTCTCGTCGCTTTCCGAATATATCGGGAATGTGGATCTCTTATCTCAGCTTAAGCTTATGGAGCTTTTTCATAGCTTTTGTATCTCGCTCTCCGCTATATCGAAGGAGGAAGTGAATGGTCGTTTGCGACTCGATTTTTATATACATGAAACAGGTTCCTGCCCTGCGTTTCTTTCCGGCGGAGGAGAACTTCCTGTTCCTCCTGTTTATCGCGGGCTTGCTATAAGAAAAGCCGGCGCGAAGATTTTCGCACCGGCGGCCGAGGTACATAGATTCAGTTTTGATCCTTCAGGATATTATTTGATTGACAGAAAAAACCATTTCTGTGAAAGGTGGACGGAAGAAGAAATTATAAAATTAACATGATTGATTTGAAATTTTATTTACTATTTCAGGAAGCACGGATAAATCATCGGTAACAAAATCAGCGCCTGCCTCAACAAGCTTTTCTTTGTCAAAGGACGTCGTAACTCCGACTGCCGTCATTCCGGCGGCTTTTGCAGCTTTTATTCCTGCAATGGAATCCTCCGCAACAATACAGAAGCGTGGTTCCAGACCTGCCTTTTCGGCAGCCTTGAGGAAGATGTCCGGAGCGGGTTTATTATGCACAATATCGCTTCCTGTAACGATGGCGTCAAAATGATTCAGATCGATACCGATGCAGTCAAGATTGCATTTTACCTTTTCAATATCGGAGGCGGAGGCGACAGCCAGGCGGTATCCGTTTTCCTTAAGAGATAAAATAATCGGTTTTGACCACGAATATACTTTTACGTTGTCGTGAGCAGTTTCAAGGTAGATACGGTATGCTTTTTCCTTGTATTCCGATTTATAGCTTCCGCCGTGATTTTCAAGAACAGAGCCGATAAATTTGTCGTCTCCCATTCCTCTGTACGGTCTGAACTCCTCCGGATCGGTATCGATTCCGAGGGATTTCAAAACCGCCATACTTGCGTATGTGATTGCCGATTCCGAATCGACGAGCACCCCGTCCATGTCAAAAATAATGCCTTTAATCATATAATAAACTTCCTTTCTGAGATTGAACAAAAGCGGGCTGTCGTTTTAAGCGGCAACCCGAGCTTTTACTTATTTTGGCGCTATCCTGCTAAAGGAAACTGCTAAAAAATTTTCGTACATCGAATAAACGACAATATTTCCGTTATTCGTCATAAAAATTTATTACAAGGCTCTGCTTTGTATAGAATTTTTAAACTGACGAGAAATCTTCTCGGCATTAGCCGGTAATTGTGCGGTGTTGTCTCAAGGTTCCCTGAGATCAATTTGCTCTTGAGAAAGAGCAATGATGATCCGGATAATAGATTTTCTTTATGTCGGCGCCGACAAGTCTGAGCTTTCCGACGATATCATCGTAACCGCGCTCTATATGATGGATATCCTCAATTTCGGTAACACCGGATGTGGCAAGGGCTGCTATAACCATTGCGGCGCCGGCTCTCAGATCTACGGCTTTAATTTGTGCCGGAGACAGCTTCGCAACGCCCTCAATAACCGCAGTACGACCGTCTACCTTGACTACGGCTCCCATACGCTTGAGTTCCTCTACATATCGGAAGCGGTTATCGTAAACGCCTTCGCTGAGACAGCTTACTCCCTCTGCAAGACACAGAAGAACCCCCATCTGTGGCTGCATATCGGTGGGAAAACCGGGGTAGGGCATGGTTTTTACATTAATTCTATTCATCGGACCTACATAGGATACCGTTACCGATTCATCATCATCGAGTACCTCAACACCCATTTCCTCAAGCTTTGCGGTTATGGATTCAAGATGTTTAGGAATAACGTTCGTGATTTTTAAGGAGCCTTTTGTGGCGGCGGCAGCAATCATATAAGTTCCTGCCTCGATCATATCGGGTATGATTGCATAAGTACACCCATGCAGTTTTTCAACACCCTTTATTTTAATGGTATCGGTACCGGCGCCGCTTATTTTGGCACCGCAGGTATTGAGAAAGTTTGCAAGGTCAACGATATGAGGTTCTCTTGCCGCGTTCTCAATAACGGTAGTGCCGTTTGCCTTTACTGCAGCAAGCATTACATTCATAGTCCCGCCGACGGTTATGACATCGAAGAAGATGTTATTGGCGGTTAAGCCGTGTTTTGCGACAACTTCGACATAACCTCCTTCAACACTGACCTCGGCGCCAAGAGCTTCAAAGCCTTTTATATGCTGGTCGATAGGACGTACTCCGAAGTCACAGCCTCCGGGATATCCCACATAAGCTCTGCCGAATCTTCCGAGTTCTGCGCCGAGAAGATAATAAGACGCGCGCATCTTTCTTACAAGATCGATGGGAGAGGAACCTCCGACGGCATAAGTTGAGTCTATTTCAACTGTTGTACGGTTGATCGTTTTGATCGAAAGTCCCATTGTACGGAGGATTTTCAAGGAGAGCGATACATCGTCGATTTCGGGCAAATTTTCAATGATACATTTATCTTCAACAAGGAGACATCCCATTAGAATCGGGAGAGCGGCGTTTTTCATTCCGCTTACTTCTATCGATCCCTTAAGAGGAACCCCGCCGTGAATAACAATTTTTTCCATTCTATATAAACACCTTTCGGTCAACATAAAAAATAATATTTCGTCTGTATGGAAACAAAAGGCTGTGAAATAACTAAATAGTATTATAACACATTTATGCTAAAAAGCAAAGTGTTTTTTCAATAAAGTTAAAATTTTATGTTTTATACATATGCAAAGTCGAAACTTTGTGTCATGTTTATCAAAAAAATCAGCTATTTGATTCGCAAAATGGTAAATGAACAGCCATTTGTTTGGGGAGATTACCAAAGCAAATACTTCATGTCAAGAATGAAAGCAAGATGCCGCCGGTTTGAAACGGCGGAATATTTTTTCTGCGAAGAGCGCGTTCCGTCAGAATATCGAACAATATACGCTTTTTGTCGGAAGCAAGAAAAGCGCCCATTTCCTTGATGAGGTTTGTTTTGCGCTCTTATAGAATCATATAATCTCAATATAAATTATATGTAAATATTGAAAAACAGTGAAAATGGGAAAAGTTTTATTGCTTCGCCCTTTTCATATAGATATAAAATTCAAATACAATACGAAAAAGGAGTGAGAAGGCGTTTACCGCACAGATTTGAAAAAGAGCAGTCCTGAAAACCGAATAAGCTTCATCGGCTCTGTTTCCGTAGATAAGTGAAAAATTACAGTTTACCGTATAATAGAAGGACACTGCCGCCCATATCAAGCAAGAGGAAAAATAGGATATCGGATAAGCACTTTTAAATGGATTCGAGCGATAAAAGTGTATATCTGTTATGAGAGAACAGAGAAGCAGGATGGCAATTATGATAACATTGATTCGTTTTGCAGCAGCGGCATTTCCCAATTGTCCGAAGGTTATTAAAGCTTGCATAACAGGCAGCGAGAAAAAAAGAGAAGAAAGTGAAATTCCTGCGAATACGGGGGATGCTGCTTTTGAATATTTCACTGTAATATCCATATTCTTTCCTCACCAAATTTACGGTAGTCGTAATCTTTTCTGTTTTCGTTTGAATTATTATATCATACTTGGTTACTAATTGCAATATGGTATTGCAGAACTCACATTTGATTTGTCAAATATGGATATTTTGTAAAAATACTGCGTAATTTTTATGAAATTAGTATTGACAGCCTTAATTTATTGGTATATAATATATTAGAAAACAATAATTTATCTGCGAGGTAACTATATTATGAAAAACTGTCCGAATTGCAATAACCCCTGTGACGATAACGCCGCTTTTTGCAATAAATGCGGTACTCCTTTCCCCGGAAGTGCGCCTCAGTATCAGGCTCAGCCGATTTTTGATCCCTATGATCACACTGCCGCATTTGAAAAAGAGGACATTTCCCAGAATAAGGTTCTTGCTATGGCGCCTTATCTTATGGGATGGATTGGTATTATCATAGCGCTTCTTGCTATTAATAATTCCAAGTATGTTGCCTTTAACGTGAAGCAGGCGCTTAAGCTTGAGGTGTGCTCTATCCTTTCCGTTTTTCTGTGCATCATCCCGATTCTCGGATGGATTGCCTTTGGTGTTTGTGCGATTATAATTTTTGTCCTTAAGATCATGGGATTCTTTTATGTTTGCGGAGGAAAAGCGAAAGAGCTTCCGATTGTCAGAGGACTCGGTTTTCTTAAATAAGCTATAAATTTTTTACATAAGGTAGGCGCGTTTGCAAAAGGCAGATGCGCTTACTCTTTTTTTATAGCTTTTTTCCATTTTGCCGGAGTTGTGCCGTATTGCTCCCGAAAGCGCTTATGAAAAAAGCTATTGTTTTCGTATCCGATGGCTTCGGAAATTTCAGTTACCGACATATCACTGTTAATCAGCAGCTGCTCGGCTTCACAAAAACGTTTTTCTTTGATAAGCTCACTGAACGATGCGCCGAAAAGCTGCTTTATAAGACGGCTTACATACTGAGGCGTCATTCCGAGAAGCTCGGCAAGCTCCGAAAGGGAGGCAGTACGGTAATTGGTTTGAATATAGTCGGTGACGATGGTTTTTTCCGATTCTTCGGGGGAGCTTTCTGATGTACTATGAATGAGCGTCTCGGGGTACATTTCAAGATATCGGAAAAGCAAAGAAAGTGTATCGGTAAGTATGATTTGCGGAACGTTCCTCTCAAAGAATGTCGAATGAATCATGTTTTCAAGGATATTCTCTATTGAAAAATGATCTCCTATTTTGAATATCAGATACCTTGATTTTCCGTTTTCGGAGATATTATTATCGGCAAAATCAGAGAGAGCTTCCGAGTTGCGGAATCTTGTGCCTGCAAGCTGTAAAAAATCGTTTGAAATGACAAGATTTACGGCGATATCTTTTCTTCCCGATGCCGAGACAGAGTGCTTTGCATGGCGATTCATCAGCAGGAGCTCGCCTTTATCGAGAATGATCGTATGTCCATCTATAAAATGCGTAACAGAACCCTCGCAGACATACATCATTTCGATATAGCTGTGAGAATGAATAGGGATATCGACAAAACGGGTGTGGGGTTTTACGATTATCATTTGCCTTATGCCTAACACGTTCCAAATGTAATCCTTACGCTTAAGCGGCATATTGGCAAATGCCGATTCTGCGTCGGAGGTCAGACTGTAATTTTCAGCGAGTACTGACATTTCTTCGGCGGTTATTTCAAAAAGTCGGGCAGTTAGCCGTTCATCCATATTTCTTTCATCCTATTATCAGCGTTATATTAGGATTTTAACACATATTTGTGCAATTTTCAAGTATAGCAGCGCAAAAATGTTAAAAAAGAATATTTTTTTGGTTAAAATACGCTCTTTTATATTCTGATGAATATGATATAATTTATATTGAGAAAGGTTTGATGTGAAATCAGATCGGATCAATCGCAGAAAAGGAGAATTTTGTTTTGTATTATCTTGCAATTGATATCGGCGCTTCAAGCGGCAGACACATAATCGGATCGTATGAGAATGGGAAGCTTATTATCGAGGAAATGTATCGGTTTCCGAACGGTATGAAAAAGAACGCTGATGGAACACTTGTATGGGATTCCGAGGCCCTCTTTGGTTATGTGAAGGCAGGAATTGCCGAGTGCGTTAAAAAGGGGAAAAGTCCGTCCTATATCGGTATAGATACTTGGGGAGTGGATTTTGCCCTGCTTGATGAGGATGGGAACCGTATCGGAGATACGGTCGGTTACCGTGATTCAAGGACTGCGGGAATGGATGACGAGGTATATAAGCTGATTCCCGAAAAGGAGCTTTACGCAAGAACCGGAATACAGAAGGAAATGTTTAATACGGTATACCAGCTTATGGCGGTGAAAAAAAATAACCCCGAATATCTTGAAAAAGCTGATCGCATCCTGATGATGCCGGAATATCTGAATTATCTGCTTACCGGTGAAAAATGCTCGGAATACACAAACGCCACCACAGGTCAGCTTGTTAATGCAGCAAGCTGCGACTGGGACTTTGATATCATCAGAAGGCTTGGATATCCCGAAAAAATTTTCGGTGAGCTGTTCTGTCCCGGCCATATTGTAGGAGAGCTTTCCGCGGAGATCGCGGAAGAAACCGGATGTTACGGGGCAAAGGTAATTCTTCCGGCAACTCACGATACCGGTTCCGCTGTCGTTTCGGTGCCGACGAATTCCGAGGATGTGATATATATAAGCTCCGGAACTTGGTCTCTTATCGGCGTGGAGCGCCTTACTCCCGATACAAGTGAAGAAAGCAGGCTTCATAATTTCACAAATGAGGGCGGCTTTGATAAGAGATACCGGTATTTGAAAAATATTACCGGACTTTGGATGATACAATCCATGAAAAAAGAGCTTGGCGGAGACTATACCTTCGATATGCTCTGTGAGATGGCGCAGGAATATGATTCCACTAAGTTGAGAATAGATGTGAATGACAGGCGTTTTATGGCTCCGGAAAGTATGATTGACGAAGTTAAGACAGCGCTCGGATGTTCTGAGCTTTCGATTGGAGAACTGTTTGCTGTGGTCTATCACAGCCTTGCCGAGTGCTATAGGAAATCGGTGGAAGAGATAGAAGCGATGCTCGGAAGACCGATGAGAGCAATTCACATTGTCGGCGGCGGAAGCAGAGATGAGTATCTTTGCCGTCTTACCGCCGAAAAGTGCGGGAAGCCTGTTTACGCAGGACCTAAGGAAGCTACCGCAATCGGAAATATTACCGCTCAGATGATCAGTACCGGCGTATTTACCGATCTGAGAGAAGCGAGAAACGTAATTTATAATTCCTTTAATGTAAAAGAGATTAAATGATATAGGAGAATCTTTATTATGAGTGTTATTTATGAGGCGGCAAAAAAGAAATACGCGGAATACGGTATCGATACCGATGAGGTAATCGAAAAGCTCGGACAGGCTGAAATATCGGTTCACTGCTGGCAGGGAGACGATGTTTGCGGGTTTGACAGCAAGGACGCTCTGTCAGGAGGGATACAGACTACCGGAAATTATCCCGGAAAAGCGAGAACGCCGGAAGAACTCATGCAGGATCTTGACAAGGCGCTTTCCTTCTGCGGCGGAAAGCATAAGCTCAACCTTCATGCAAGCTATGCGATATTTGAGGAAGGGGAGTTTGCCGACCGCGACGCGATAGAGCCGAAGCATTTTAAAAAATGGGTTGATTATGCCAAGAAACGCGGAATGGGAATTGACTTCAATCCCACGCTTTTCTCGCATCCCAAGGCAAAGCAATTTACACTGTCGTCTCCGGATGAAGAAATCCGAACCTTCTGGGTGAATCATGTGAAAGCCTGTATCAGAATTTCAGAATATTTTGCTGAGGAAACCGGCGAACCGTGCGTTATGAATATTTGGATTCCCGATGGTTATAAGGACATTCCCGCCGACAGAATCGGTCCCCGTGCAAGGTTCAAGAAATCTCTTGACGAGATCATTTCCATGCCTTATGACAAGGAGAAGGTATATGTTACTCTTGAATCCAAGGTTTTCGGTATCGGACTTGAAGCATATACGGTTGGCTCAGCAGAGTTCACTCTCGGTTATGCTCAGCAGAACGGACTTGTTCCGCTTATGGACAACGGTCATTATCATCCTACGGAAGTTGTATCCGATAAAATTTCCTCTCTTCTGATTCTTAATAAGAAACTCGCGCTTCATGTCACACGTCCGATGCGCTGGGACTCCGACCATGTTGTACGTCTTGACGACGAGACAAAGGAAATCGCGAAGGAAATCGTTGCAAGCGGAAGAATGAATGATATCGCAATGGCGCTCGATTTCTTTGACGCAAGCATTAATCGTATTGCCGCTTGGGTTGTCGGTATAACAAGCTTCAGAAAAGCGCTGCTTTACGCTATGCTTACTCCGCACGCATATCTTACCGAGCTTCAAGACAAGGAAAAATTTACAAAGCTTATGGTTATGCAGGAACAGTTCAAGATGATGCCGGCTGAAGCGGTATGGAACGAGTTCTGCGAGAGAAACGGCGTGCCTTCCGATGAAAAATGGATGGCTGAAGTTGAAAAATATGAGAAGGAGATTCTTCTTAAAAGAGCTTGACATTGTTCTGTTGTATTATTAAGGCGATACCGCACAATGATTACTGCGTAGCTGCGCCGCCGGATTTTTCGTCAGACGATACCAATTGAGGAGACAAGAGTGGCTCCTTTGCCGACGAAATTTGTGAAGTTGACGGAAAAGATACAAGCATATGCGCAGCAAAGGCGATAGCCGTGTACCCGGCGGTATTGCCTCAAAAAACGAAAGATAAACAATGTTTGCTCTGAATATCCGCAGCAGCCACGATGTCCAAACAGTCTGTTGAGCGTCGTCTGTAAGGGCAAGGATTTATGTACAAGTCTATAAAAATCCTTGCACATACCACCCAAAGCATAGAAATTTGGTTTATTTGTGTCGCTTTTCGGTTGTTAGTCAGACATTCTATAAGCAGATTCCATTCTTATCCTGACCATGTCCGGCTACTCCTGTGTTTGATGATGATTTTTCTGTAAGTTTAGAAAAAGGAAGCGCTGTTGGGATTTATATCGCGGGGGTTGTCGCATAAGGGATGCTTCAGCCCCCGATGCAGCTTCTGCCGGATTGAATGCCGGTATTTTACCTGTTAAGCAATACAGTAATTGTACATTGGCAAAGTCTATCGGTCACAGAAAAAGCTGTATTCCGTGTTTGGACTCAGTTTTGCTGTTTCATGCAGCCGATCTGCCAATACAAAGCATTTGAAAAAAAGGAAAACGAATAAAATGAATCTTGAAGAATTGAAACGTCTTTCTTTGCCGGAGATCGGCAAAACGCATTATATCAACAATCACATTCATACCTGTCATTCTTTTTCTCCCTATAGTCCTACGGAGGCGGTATATACCGCGTATATAAACGGTCTTGCGACGGCGGGAATCGTGGATCACGATACTACCGCGGGTGCCAGAGAGTTTATAGAGGCAGGAAAGATCATCGGTATGCCGATAACGGTTGGAGCGGAGTGCCGAATTGATATGTCAAGAACGAAGCTGAACGGAAAGAGACTTAATAATCCCGATCAGATATCTGTGGCATATGTTGCCATGCACGGAATTCCTCACAGCAATATCGAAAAGGTTGACGAGTTTTTTGCCCCTTACCGTGAGAAGAGAAATATTAGAAATCGCGGAATGATCGAGAATATAAACCGCCTCACAGAATCCTTCGGAATCCTGCTTAATTTCGAAAGAGACGTGCTTCCGCTTTCGGTAACCTCTGTGACAGAGCGGCATCTTTTGTTCGCGCTTACGAAAAAAATTACGGCGCGATATACTGCTCCCGCCGATGTTGTTGCCTATATGAAAGAGGTTATGGGAATACCGGTATCCGAAAAAGCTGAAATAAATATTTTGAACGGAGACAAGACTCCGGAATATTATGAATATGATATTCTCGGAGTTCTCAAAAGCGGTCTTGTTGAGAAAATCTATATTCCTGCGACAGACGAGCTGCCCGATGTCATGGAATATACCGATATGGTAAGGAAATACGGAGGAATCTCCGCATACGCTTATCTTGGAGATGTCGGAAGCTCGGTTACCGGAGATAAAAAGGCGCAGAAATTTGAGGACGATTACCTTGAAGATTTGTTTGACGTCATCGGAGAATACGGATTTGACGCTGTTACCTTCATGCCGACAAGAAATACCCCGGAGCAGCTTGACAGATTGATGGCGCTTTGTAAAAAGAGACATTTCTTCCAGATAAGCGGTGAGGACATTAATTCTCCCAGACAGAAGTTTGTATGTCCCGCATATGATAATCCGAAGTTTGCCCATCTTGTGGATGCCGCGTATACGCTTATAAAATACGAGGAGCTTGCCGATACCGATCGCAAGGCGGCGCGCGAGCTGATAAAAGCTTGAGAAAGGTGATAAAATAATGGAAAACTTAATAAAGCTTCAGGAAATGTCGAATAAATACGGAAAGAATCCGTCATATGTGCTTGCCGGAGGAGGGAATACCTCCTATAAAACGGCGGATACGCTATATGTAAAGGGCTCCGGGACATCCCTTGCTACCATAAAGGCAGAGGACTTTGTTCGTCTTGACCGAGCGAAGCTTGATGCTATGTGGAAAAAGAAATATTCCGATGATGAGAAAACGAGAGAAAGTGAGGTTCTTGCCGATATGATGGCGGCAAGACTTGAGGGAGAAACCCGCCGTCCGAGCGTGGAAACCCTGCTCCATAATCTTTTTCCGCAAAGCTTTGTTCTTCACGTTCATCCGGCGGCGGTCAACGGTATGACATGCGGCAAGGCGGGGAAGCAAATGTCGGAAAAACTTTTTCCGGAATCGGTATGGGTTGACGCTTGCAAGCCGGGCTATATTCTCGCGGATATTTGCAGGGAACAGCTTGATGGATATAAAAAGCGTACGGGAAAAGATGCTTATCTTCTTTTTTTACAGAATCACGGCGTGTTTTTTGCCGGTAATAGCGTAGAGGAAATTGACGATCTTGCCGAGAAGGTTATGGAAACAGTTAATTCTGTTATCTCCGGCGAAACAGAATATATTGGGAAGAGGCTTTCGCAATATCTGGGAACCGAGTTTTATGAGTATTTGAATACTCCTGAGATTGCAACGTTTGATCCGTCTTTCAGAAGCCCTACTCCGGATCACATCGTGTACTGCAAAGCGAAGTACATGGTGATTGAGCCTAACTCGGCTTCTGACGTTTGGAAAGCAGAGCTTTCCGCCTTTGAGTCGAAAAATGGATATAAGCCTCGTGTGATCATTGTAAATCGCCGCGGAGCCTATGTCTTTGGTACGGACGCCAAACAGCTTGATACTGTAAAAAATGTCTTTCTTGATCATGTTAAAGTGTTTGCCAATGCCGAGTCTTTCGGGGGATATTCTGAAATGAGCGAAGAGCTTGTTGATTTTATCGTGAATTGGGAAGTGGAAAGTTATCGTGCTAAGGTGAGCGGAAATTGATTGAAATTCACAAAATAGTGTTGTGATATTTGTGAATATGTTCAAATGAACAGTTCGAATTACACAAAAATCGTTGAGATTGTTTATTGAAAAATAACAAAAGATGCTTTATAATATTAGGTAGAAAAGTATGATAAAAAAAGCGTTCAGAATGAAGCTGTTCAATGGAATGGCGGAAGAATATAGAAAGCGTCATAACCTGATTTGGCAAGAAATGGTAGATATGATTCGCGAATACGGCGGACATAATTATTCTATATTCCTTGATACCGAAACCAATATCCTTTTTGGATATATCGAGCTTGAGGACGAGGATTTATGGAAAAAAAGCGCAGATACTGCCATTTGCCGCAAGTGGTGGGATTATATGGCTGATATTATGGAGACCAATCCCGACAACAGTCCCGTTTCTGCCGATCTTATTCAAGTTTTTGAGCTTAAGTAGTTAAGGCAACACCGCCGGGTGCACGCAAACGCCTTTGTTGCGCATTAACTTTTGCCTTAATATTCCGCCGTTATGGGATGATGCTTTCCCGGACGGCGGAATTTTTATCTGAGGCAAAGGGGAGTTAGTATGCACTATAATATTTTCAGCGCACCTTTTATTAATGAAATGTGTAAAACAACTGCTAATATGTATCGTCTCGGCTGGGATGAGAGAAACGGCGGAAATATCAGCTGTTTGCTTGACAATGATGAAGTTTCTGAGTATCTTAATTTAAATAACGTTATAAGAACTATACCGATAGGATTCCAAGCTGAATCTCTTGTCGGAAAAATTTTTCTTGTTACCGGAACCGGAAAGTATTTCAAAAATGTAAATGATGATCCTGAAGCGAACCTTGGTGTTATAAAAATCGGAACGGACGGAGAAACCGCTGAATTGCTTTGGGGATTTTCAGATGGAGGAAGGTTTACCAGCGAGCTTCCGGCGCATCTTATGAGTCATATGGCAAGACTCAAGGTAGATCCTCTTAACAAAATTGTTATGCACACTCACCCTACGAATACGGTTGCTATGACGCATGTTCACCCTCTTGACGATAAATCTTTTACAAGAACGATATGGGGAACCTGTACCGAATGTATTGTTGTATTTCCGGATGGTATCGGCGTTCTTCCTTGGATGATTTGCGGAAATAATGCTATCGGTGAGGCTACTGCTGCTAAAATGAAGGAATATCGTATTGTCGTTTGGGCTCAACACGGTATTTACGGAGCAGGGAAAAGCTACGACGAAACCTTTGGTCTTATTGAAACAGTTGAGAAAGGCGCGGAGCTTTATCTCAAATATTCCCATCTTCCCGTGATTAACAGAATTTCGGATAAGCAGCTTGCTGCGCTCGCTGATTCATTCGGTATATCTTACAGAAAAGATTTTCTTGAATAATGTGAGATCAGTAAATGCGTAATCTCCGCACTTTGAACGGAAGAAAAAATTGTTTTTACAGGGCTCCGCCGCCCCTGCTTAAAATCTTTAAAAAACTTGATTTGCCGAAAACATTGTTTTCGGCTCATTTTTTTTCTGTGTGCATGTACACTGGGGCAGTCGCACGTTAGTGCGATAGCCCCACGAAGTCGAGTTTTGCGGATGAAATCCGCAATTTTGACCATTTAAATTCATAATAATC
>USPP01000001.1 GCA_900556615.1 uncultured Eubacteriales bacterium | reverse complement strand
GATAAATTTCACGGCGGAAATGCCGATGATATCATTCTCCCTGTCCCTCCGGGAACGGTGGTCAAAGATGCCGAAACCGGAAAGGTTATCGTTGACATGTCTGACAGAGAACCTTTTATTCTTTGCAAAGGCGGACGCGGCGGTTGGGGAAACAGACACTTTGCAACTCCGACAAGGCAGATCCCGCGTTTTGCTAAAAGCGGACTCAAAGGAGAGGAAAAAGAAGTCATATTTGAGCTAAAAATGCTTGCCGATGTTGCATTGATCGGGATGCCTAATGTCGGGAAATCCTCGATACTTTCCGTGATAAGTTCCGCTACGCCGAAAATAGCGGATTATGATTTTACTACTCTCTCACCGAATCTCGGCGTGGTGAAAACCGGAAATGGAAAAGGCTTTGTGGCGGCAGATATCCCCGGACTTATTGAAGGAGCTTCGGAAGGAAAGGGACTCGGACATAAATTCCTGCGACATATAGACAGATGCCGTCTTATGCTTCATGTAGTTGATGTTTCTGCCGATTGTGACAGGAGCCCGGTTGAAGATATCAAGCTTATCAATTCGGAACTTAGTAAATACAGTCCCGAGCTTGCGTTAAGGCCTCAGATAATCGTTGCCAATAAATACGATTCTGCGCTTCCGGAGTATAATGAGCATGTTTCGGAGATATCCGATTACGCTCAGCATAGCGGTCTTAAGCTGATTTTTGTATCTGCCGTTTCGCGGTTTCATATTGACGAACTGATATCCTTGACTTCCGCTTTCCTTGATACGCTTCCCCCTCTTACTGTATATGAACCGGAGTATGAGGAACAGAGAGATTTGGGACCGCTTGAAAAAACGATAACCGTTACTAAAGACGGCAATATATATGAATGCGAATCGGAATGGCTTTTCCGTCTTGTCGGTTCTGTGAATTTTGAGGACAGAGATTCCCTTGCATACTTTCAGCGTATGCTTAGAATCAACGGAATAATTGAGCAGCTTGAGCAAGCCGGAGTAAAGGATGGAGATACTGTAAAAATGTATGATTTTGAATTTGACTTTATTAGGTGAGTGTGAATTTCTGTATGCTAACTTTTAAACCCATAAGCGGAGAAACTATTAGTGAGATTTTACCTTTTTATAAGAACTGCGGCTACATGATCAGCGATTATTCACTCGGCATAAAACTTATGTGGAATGATATTCTCAATTCGGAATTTACAGTGTCGGAAGGCTTTTTGATAGTGAAATGTATTGTCGGCGGCCGTACCGTTTTTGACTACCCGATAAATCAAGACAGCAACAAAGCTTCAAGACAAGCATTGAATCAGATAGCCGAATATTGCATGGAAAATTTTATTCCGTTTGAAATGGATAATGTTCCGGCAGAAAAGCTATCGGAAATCACTTCTCTTTTTCCGAACTGTGAGATCTCATATAAGAGAGGAAATTCAGATTATCTGTATAATCTGGATGAACTTTCAAAAATGAACGGAAAGAAGTATGCGGGGCAGAGAAACCACATAAATAAATTCCACAAGCTTTATCCGGAAGCCTCTTTTAAAAAATTCGGCAGGGAAGACCGTGAAAAAATCCTGACTTTTCTTCATGACTTTTCATCTGAGTTTGAGAAAAAAACACGAGGCGCTCATGCCGAACTCGGTCGTGCAGAGAAAATGATTGAATACATAGGAAATGAAAATTTTCTTTGCGGCGGTTATTGCCTATGCGGGAAAATTATTTCCTTCTGTATGTCTGAAATATGCGGAAATATGCTTATTGATCACATCGAAAAGGCGCTTAGCGAATACGAGGGCGTATATCCGGCGACGGTGAAAGCCTTTCTCGAAGCCTTCGGAAAAGACTGCTTGTTTTTTAACCGTGAGGACGATGCTTCTGACAAGGGACTGAGAATGTCCAAGCTACAGTACCAACCTGCCGATATCATTAAAAAATATCATGTGAGAGTATGGAATGAGCTTTCACATATTGAGCGTATTCCGGAACTCTCATCGGAGCGTCTTGTCTATGATGCGCTAAAATATGAAGATATTCCCGAATACAATCGTCTTTGTCTTGATGAGGATCTGAATAGATACTGGGGATATGATTATAAAAAGGATTGTCCTTTACCGAAATACGATTATTTTTATAATGACCAGCGAAAAGATTTTTCCACTCGTTCCGCAATTACCTTTGCGATAAGAAAGAACACGAAGCTGATAGGTGAAGTGATTCTTTACAGCTTTGATTTCAGAGGAGGCGCTGAAATCGGAGTAAGGTTATTGCCGGAATACGGAAGACACGGATATGGAAGGGAAGCGCTTGAAACCTTTATTTTCTATGCGCTCTATACGATCGGATTGTCATCTGTAAAGGCAAAATGCTATAAGGAAAATACAGCATCGTACAAAATGCTTTCATCAGTTATGCAGAAGGACGGCAGTGACGGCGTTTTTGCCTTTTTCATCTCTCATTTTTGAGATGTCGGCAGTCTTGATGATTAACTGATAATCGGCTTCCAACTTGAAAATAAGTTATTTTTTGTTTAAAATGTAAAAGAAGTGTAAACATACAAAAAAACTATTGATTTTTAAATCTTAACTGAGTATAATCATAATCGTAAGTTAGCACTCCGGCAAAATGAGTGCTAAATAAAATTAAATCGGAGGAATAAAAAATGAAAATTAAGCCGCTTGCTGACCGTGTTGTGGTAAAATCGGTTGAAGCAGAAGAAACAACAAAGAGCGGAATTATTCTCGCAGGTTCCGCAAAAGAAAAGCCTCAGGTAGCCGAGGTTGTTGCTGTGGGGCCCGGCGGACTTGTAGATGGCAAAGAAGTTACCATGACCGTTAAAGTCGGTGATAAGGTTATCACAAGTAAGTATTCCGGAACAGAAGTAAAATGCGACGGAACCGAATATAACATTGTAAGACAGAGCGATATTCTCGCTGTTGTCGAAGACTGAATATTATTTAGGGAGGATTGAACTATTATGGCAAAGGATATTGCTTACGGAATTGACGCGAGAAACGCGCTTCTCCGCGGTATCGACAAGCTTGCTGACACCGTTAAAATAACGCTTGGACCGAAGGGAAGAAATGTTGTTCTCGATAAAAAGTACGGAGCGCCGCTCATTATTAATGACGGTGTGACAATTGCAAAGGAGATAGAGCTTGAGGATCCCATGGAGAATATGGGAGCTCAGCTTATCAAAGAAGTCGCAACAAAGACCAATGACGCGGCAGGTGACGGTACTACAACCGCTACACTTCTTGCACAGGCTCTTATCAGAGAGGGTATGAAAAATGTAACTGCAGGAGCTAATCCTATGGTGCTTCGCCGCGGAATTCAGAAGGCGGTCGATACCGCAGTTGCGAAGCTTTCTTCTATCTCTAAGGCTGTAAACGGTTCTGAGGATATTGCCAGAGTCGGAACCATTTCTGCCGGCGACGAGGTTGTCGGTACTCTTATCGCGGACGCTATGAACAAGGTTTCCGCTGACGGTGTTATCACGGTTGAGGAATCTAAGTCTGCTGAAACCTATTGCGAAGTTGTTGAAGGTATGCAGTTCGACCGCGGATATATCTCTCCCTATATGGTTACGGATACTGAAAAGATGGAAGCTGTTATCGACGACGCTCTCATTCTTATTACCGATAAGAAGATTTCCAATATTCAGGAAATTCTTCCCCTTCTTGAACAAATTGTTCAATCCGGCAAGAAGCTTCTTATTATTGCTGAGGATATCGAGGGAGAAGCTCTTACCACGCTTATTCTTAATAAGCTCAAGGGAACATTCGTATGCGTAGGCGTTAAGGCTCCCGGATTCGGAGACAGAAGAAAAGATATGCTTCGTGATATCGCTATTCTTACCGGAGGCGAGGTTATTTCTGAGGAGCTTGGACTTGAACTCAAGGATACTTCCATAGGTCAGCTCGGAAGAGCACGTCAGGTTAAAATCAATAAGGAAAATACCATCATAGTAGATGGTATGGGCGATTCCGAGCAGATTAAAGCAAGAGTTGCACAGATCAAGTCGGCTATTGAAACCACAACTTCTGATTTTGATCGTGAGAAGCTTCAGGAAAGACTCGCAAAGCTTTCCGGAGGTGTAGCTGTTATTAAGGTTGGTGCAGCAACCGAAACCGAAATGAAGGAGAAGAAGCTTCGCATCGAAGATGCTCTCAACGCTACTAAAGCAGCCGTTGAGGAAGGAATCGTTGCAGGCGGCGGTGTTGCACTGCTCAATGTTATTTCCGATGTCGATAAGCTTATTGCTTCTCTCTCGGGTGATGAGAAAACAGGCGCTATGCTTGTAAGAAAGTCTCTTGAAGCACCTGTACGTCAGATAGCTGAAAACGCCGGTTATGAGGGCTCCGTAATTGTCGATACAATACTCAAGAGTAAGAAGATTGGTTACGGTTTTGATGCTTATACCGAAAAGTATGTCGATATGGTAAAGACCGGAATTGTTGATCCTACTAAGGTAACACGTTCCGCTTTGCAGAATGCAGCTTCTATTGCTTCTATTGTTCTTACAACCGAAGCTGTCGTTGCTGATATAAAAGAAGAGACACCTGCCGCCGTAGCTCCTGCCGGAGGCGGAATGGGCGGAATGTATTAATGCCCAATTAATCTAATTAACGGTTGAAAAAAATATGCACCTCAAAAGTTACACACTTCAGAGGTGCATATTTTTATGACGAAAATAAAAAAACATAAAGTATAAAGCGGATTTCAGGAGATGTTTTGAAATGGATAATTTAAAACTTTTTGAATATCATAAAAGCCGCGAACAAATATGAGCAAAGAAGAAATATACAAATACAGAATAAAGAGTAGGAAGATATATAATTGGGTGAACGAGGTAAAGGTTTAACGCAGGACAAACGAAGACAGAGCTTAGTTATTCTGCGGACATCAGGATCAAATATCTGAATGAAGCGTTTACATATGCTTGGTAACAATACGCTTATTTTTATAATATTGAAAATAAATATAGAGTTCAATAGGTTCAGCAGAGAAGATTATTTTTCCTTTGCCGAACATGAAACTCTCCCGAAAAAGTGCCTTTCACTTTTATTATATACTCGCTATATTCTCAGAAGAAAATCCGCAAGCTCACCGACTGTTTCGATAATAAAATTCGCTCCCGCCATTTCCAGTTCTTCTCTGGTACCGTATCCGTAAGTAACGCCGATCGATTTTATTCCGGATTTTTTTGCTCCTATTATATCGTGCTTTCTGTCACCGACCATAATACATTCTTCTTTGTTTTGTATTCCGCATGAGATGAGTGCATGTTCGATAACTTCATGCTTATCCGTGCGAGTATTATTAAGAAGAGAGCCGCATATAAAACAAAAATATTCAGTGAGATTAAAATGTTCAATAATTTTTACCGCAAATGCTTCAGGTTTTGAGGTAGCAAGAATTAGATTCTTACCCTCTTTTTTTAAATCGTAAAGCATCTTTGAAACCCCGTCGAAAATAATATTTTCAAAAATTCCGTTCTTTTTGAAATATTCACGGTAAAATGCAATAGCGGCAATTGATTTATCATAATCAAAACCATAATACTTCATAAATGAATCGGCAAGGGGAGGACCGATGAAAACATCAAGATCCTTTTTTTGTTCAACGGTTATGCCGTATTTAGAAAGGGCATAGGCAACGGAATTCGTTATTCCTTCTTCCGGATCAGTTAAAGTTCCGTCAAGATCAAACAGAATGTTTTTAATCATTATGATGATTCCAAGATTTCCTTTTCGAAATAGCGATGATCTTAAGAATGAATTCAAAAAATTTATTTTCCGGATTCATCTACTTATCCGCCTAAAGGCGATAAAATATTATACCATAATGAATCAGATTTTTCAACATAAAACACCGAGAAAATCTTTTTAGAAATATCGCTTGAAAATAAATCTATTATATGTTAAAATAAATATTGAATATTTTGTTGAATTTTAAGGAAAAATAAATGATTAAAAGATTTTGTTCCTACTATAAACCTCATATAAAAGTATTTACAGCTGATATGACGGCGGCGTTTCTTCTTTCTGTATGTTCTATGGTTTATCCGATGATAACGCGAGAAATGCTTAACAACTTTATACCAAACAGAAATATTAGGCTTCTTATAATATGGGCAGTCGTACTTCTCGTTATATATATCGTAAAATATTTCCTGAATTACTTTGTTACCTATTACGGTCACGTAATGGGGGTAAGAATGCAGGCGTCTATGAGAAAAGATGTGTTTTCTCACCTTGAGACATTACCACTTTCTTATTTTGACGATAATAAGACAGGGACTATTATGTCAAGAATAATAAATGATCTCATGGATGTTTCAGAGCTTGCTCATCATGGACCGGAGGATCTGTTTTTATCGGTTGTAATGCTTATCGGTTCGTTTATTTTGATGGGTTCGATATACTTGCCGTTAACGCTTATTCTTTATGCATTACTCCCCTTTATGATTTTCTTTGCGATAAAAAAGCAAAAAAAGATGAAGGAAGCTTTTGCTGTATCAAGAAAAGAAGTCGGGGAGATTAATGCAACCCTTGAAAACAGTATTTCCGGTATTCGTGTTTCAAAAGCATATACCAACAGCAGATACGAAAACGAATTATTTGAGCAAGGAAACAACCGATTTGTAAAAGCGAGAAAATTTGCGTATAAGGCAATGGCGGAATTTCATTCCGGAATGACGGTCGGAATGGATATTCTTCGTGTTGTCATGTATGTGGCGGGCGGTTTGTTTGTCTTTTACGAAAAAATCAATATTGCGGACTTTACGGCGTTTTCGCTTTATATAAGCTTGTTTATGTCTCCTATAGAGCGTCTTGTAGGGTTTATCGAACAATATCAAAACGGTATGACCGGTTTCAAGCGTTTTATCGAAATAATGGATTGTAATCCGGAGCGTGACTCCAAAGATGCACTTTCAATAAATAAGGTAAAAGGCGATATTCTTTTTGATAAAGTGGGATTTTCATATTCCGATGGAAAAAAAGTCCTTGACAATCTGAGTTTTCATGTTGAAGCAGGGGAAACGCTTGCCTTAGTCGGTCCTTCCGGTGGAGGAAAAACTACCATTTGTCATCTTATTCCGAGATTCTATGATCTAAGTTCCGGAAAAATACTCATTGACGGTATGGATATTTCGAATATAACGCTTGAATCATTAAGGAAAAATATCGGTATCGTTTCTCAAGACGTTTTTCTTTTCGACGCTACAATATACGAGAATATTGCATATGGTTGTCCTGATGCTTCGCAAGCAGATGTTGAAAAAGCCTCTCGTCTTGCCAATATCGATGAGTATATAAGAAATCTCCCGAACGGCTATAATACGCTTGTAGGAGAGCGCGGAGTAAGGCTTTCCGGCGGGCAGAAGCAGAGAATTGCTATCGCGCGTGTATTTCTCAAAAATCCGTCTGTTCTTATACTGGATGAGGCTACCTCTGCTCTTGACAATGCAACTGAAATGCTTATACAACAAAGCTTGTCCGAGCTTTGCCGCGGCAGAACAACCATTGTCGTTGCTCATAGACTTACGACGATAAAAAACGCCGACGAGATTCTCGTGATTACAGACGACGGCATAGCCGAAAGAGGCAAACACAAGGAGCTGCTTGAAAAAGGTGGAATATATGCAGGTCTTTGGAACGGAATAAAAGAATAATTCTGCATAATAGTATTACTTTTTTAGCATAGCCTATTGTAAAAGTCAACGACTTATATGAAATCTTTTTAGCGGCTTTGTTGTCAAAAAACACCCTTAAAGCGGATCCACACACTAAGGAGAGCAACTAAAATCTTTGCTTTTTGCCGGTGGTGAAAAATGCTCGTATTCCTACCGCACGGTTCTCAATTGTAAAATGCAGCTTTATGATTGGTTAATTTTAACAGTAAAGGAGAATGCGTTATGAGCGGCAAAAAAAATATGCCTGAAAATGTTACAATTATAATACCTTCATATGCTCCCGACGACCGCCTGCTCAGCACGGTTCTCGGACTTATAGCCTGCGGCGCTGATGATATACTCATTGTAAACGACGGAAGCGGAAGGGAATATGATCACATTTTTGCAGAGGCAGGTTTGCTCCCCGGTTGTACTGTACTTGTACATGACAGAAATCTCGGAAAAGGTGCAGCTATTAAGACAGCAATGGCATATTGCGTTAAAAATACTCCTGCTTTAAAAGGAATTGTAACCGTTGACGGAGACGGACATCATAAAACCTCCGATATTGTCTCCTGCGCACAGCGAATGGTATCTTCAGGTAAAGTAATACTCGGAATAAGAGATATTAACGATAAAACGATTTCTCCAAGAGGAAAATACGGAAACAGAATCACATCGTTTGCCATATCGATTGTCTGCGGTTTTAAAATACAGGATCCGCTTACAGGACTCAGGGGGATTCCCGCTAAATACCTTTCGGTATTCATAAAGACGGCCGGTAATGCATATGATTTTGAAACAAATATGATTCTCGATATTAAGCGAAATAAAATTCCTTTCCGTAAATTTGATATAATCTGCGAATACTTTCCGGATGGGAAAAAGTCACATTTCCGTCTTTTTCGGGATTCTATGAAAATTGCCGTTGAGATAATAAAATTTTTCGGACAGCAGTTTAAATATTTGCTTAGCTCAATGGTATGTTATGCGTTTGAGTATATCATATATCGCATAATGCTTGGATATCTTCCGGTGCTCGGTATAACGTTGATAAACTATATATGTAGACTGCTGTCCGGTATTTTGAACTTTGTTATTAACAAAAATATTGTTTTCAGAACAAAAAAGAAAAACTTTCTTACAGCTCTTAAATATATTGTGGTAGTATTGTTTGTAATGCTTCTTTCGACAGAGCTTATTGTTGTAATCAATAATATTTTTCACACGGAAAGCAATACCGTAGCTAAATTTATAAAACCGCCTGTTGACTTTTTAATGTTTTTTTTGGGATATTTTCTTCAGAGAAAATGGGTTTTTTCATCAAACCGTTCAAAAAAATAGTTGAATTAGCTTGAAACAGGAGAGATTGACAAAACGTTTATGATGCTGTATAATCAATATCGTACAATATCCTGCCGTTTTTCGGCTTATGAAAGGTTAAAATATGAAAAATACTTTTTTCAGAAAAGGGTTTGTAATCTTTGCGACTGTACTTATGCTGACGATTCTCTCGTCCGCTTCATTTTTATATGTATATGGAACAGAGGTTATCAGCGGTCCCTGCGGCGCTTCTTCGGAGTACAAGCTAAACAGCGATGGATTGCTTGAGATCAATGGTTCCGGAAATATTCAGGATTTTACGCCAAGCACGATACCGTGGAAGGATTATTATGGAACCATACAATCCGTTAAAATTTCCGACTCTGTGACGAGCATAGGAATCAATGTATTTGTTAACTTGAATGTGTTATCGGTCAAGATACCGCCATCGGTAATTAATATTGGGGCGCATGCCCTTGGTTATACCTATAACAGCGATACCAATACATATTCAAAGATAAACGGATTTACCATAAACGGAGTGAGCGGATCGGAAGCTCAGAATTATGCCGATAATAACGGTTTCACTTTTGTTGCAAATGATCCTTCCTCTCCATCCGGGAAATGCGGTGCTAACCTTAGTTGGCAGCTTTCTTCTGATGGCGTTCTCACTGTTTCCGGCAATGGGGCAATGAATGATTTTAATAATTCTTCTGCTGCTCCATGGGCGAAATATTCGACTAAAACGGATGGTTTTTTGATTACTTCGGTTGTAATTACTGAAGGTGTGACCTCTGTCGGAGCTAATGCTTTTTCAAATTGCAGAGAGCTTTCTTCTATTAGTTTGCCTGCAGGTCTTTTAAAAATCGGCGCTTCTGCCTTCGAGAACTGTTCGGGGGTAAGTTCCGCGATCATTCCCGAATCAACGTCTTCTATCGCTTCTAAGGCTTTCTCTGCCTGTACCGCACTTTCGGAAATCACTATAGGAAGCAGTGTAAAATCAATCGGTGATGAAGCATTTATGCTGACAGGAATTAAAGAGCTTAACCTTTCTTCTTCCGTAACAAGTATTGGGAAACAAGCCTTTTACGGTTGCCAGGATTTATTATCTGCCAAAATCCCGGGAGTAACGAATATTGCAGAGAAGGCGTTTGCGGAATGTGTTTCACTGCGTTCTGTATCCGTTGGAATTTCACTCACAGAGATAGGCGCTTCTGCTTTTGAGGGGTGTTCTTTGCTTTCGGATTTCACTTTTCCCTCAGGGATCAGCAGTATCTCAGAAAGAGCTTTTTATTCCTGCTCGGCATTAACATCACTTACATTGCCAAATTCCCTTCAATATCTCGGTGAATATTCCTTTTTTGGTTGTACAGGTTTGGAAGCCGTATCTATAGGTGATGGACTTTCAATAATCAATGAGGGAGTTTTCGAGGGTTGTCATTCTTTGACAAGAGTGGAAATAGGTAATTCGGTTACTTACATCGGTGAAAGGGCATTTACGAACTGTCCCGAGCTTCATTCTATTGAAATCCCTGTTTCGGTCAAATATATTGCTCAATACTCGCTTGGATATTATTATTTTGAAGATCCTGAAAATAATATAAGCGGAGTATATACAAAATATACCGGTTTTACTCCTGAAATTATTTCTTATTATCCGTCAGAGGCTGAGAATTATGCAAAAGACAATAATTTCATCTTTACCAGCCTCGGTCTTATTTTATCAGACAATGGTGAAGTCACAGATTCCGTAAAATGGTCTATCAATACCGCGACAGGTGTTCTTATGATAAGCGGTTCGGGCCGCGTTCCGGGTTATCTTTACTTTGACGAGACGCCATGGTCGGTTTATCGTGATTATATAAAAACCGTAATATACGGTTCGGGAATTCAAAACGTTGGAGACTCAAGCTTCGAGGGATGCACTTCTCTTATCAACGTAACGCTTGCGGGCACCGTGACGGAAATCGGTGATTGGGCTTTTTCCGGTACCGGTATAGTTAATCTTACTCTTCCCAGAGGGATTCAGACGATAAATGACGGTGCTTTTGATTCCTGCTCAGAGCTTACAAATGTGTCTCTGCCGGACACTCTTCAGTCTATCGGTCAATTTGTATTTCGCGGTCCCAATAAGCTCAAAGCGATGTATGTTCCCGAGAGCGTCGGTTATATCGGTTCATATTCAATAGGCTACCAGGATAATAATACTCTTGTACGCGATTTTCGTATTAAAGGAGTAAAAGATAGTGTAGCATATAATTATGCTAAGATAAACTCCATTGATTTTAGTGAAAATGGCCATGTGGAAATAACAGATGAGGAATCAGGATGTAGTATCAATATAATCGGTTCCGATGCGGATACGAAAAATTATAAACTTTCTTTCGGTAAAGTGAAAAGTACTCTTGAACCAGATATTTTTCTTGCTGATAACGAGTACGCTCTTGTCTATGAAATCTTTTTAAAATCCTTAGATTCTGTTATATCAGTGGAGGGTACTGCGTTGATTTCATTTCCGATACCCGAGAATATCAATCCTATCGGAATAAAAATTTTCTACATGTCAGACAGCGGTAATTTTACTGAGATTGAATTTGAAGTTGAAAATGAGAACTTTATTTTCTCATATGGAATGCTTGGAAAATTTATAATTACAAATGCGGATTTAAATTCGCTCCGTACTATTACAGTAACGTATCAATTTGAAGACGGTTCTGATGCTTATCCTGTTCAGATATACAGAGGATCTTCGGGAGCAGAATTTACCGTCAAATTTGTTGAAATAGAAGGCTATGCTCCGACAGAAAAATTATTATCAGGTGTGATTTCCGAAACAGATATTAATCTTTCCTTTACCTACAAAGTAAGTGAATTATCTGAAAAACCGATAACAGGTTCCGATTCGGAAACTGTTGCGGGTGGAAACAGCCGTGGTTCGGCAAAAACGATTTTGATCGTTGTAGAAGTGATTTTGATAATCGGAATAATTGCCGCGGCAACAGCACTGATCATAATTACGCGCAAAAAGAAAAAAGATATAAATCCGAATACATCTGTTTCTGGAGCAACAAAATTCGGGGCAGATAAATTTTCCGATACCATTATAGTTCCTGACGCTCCTACAAGAGAAATTAATATTCAATCGTTGTTTGCCGATGAACCGGAAGAAGATACGGAACCTGCCGAAGCGACAAGAACTTTGAATCAAAACGATAAAAAATAATTTTTGCAAGGGCCTTTGCTGCGATGCATAGGCCCTTTATTGTATAACGAAAACCAGCCACAAAACGCGTGAGATATTCGCTGTTGAACACTCGGCTACAGCGTCTGTATGGAATAAAGGAAAGCTGCTGAGAACATATTATTGCTCTCCCATATCTGTTTTGGCACTATTCTTATCGATTTTTTATATTAGAATTTTTTGTTAATTATTTTCTCTCTAAGAAAAATATCTTGCAAAATCCTTTGCTTTGTAATATAATATCTATGAAATACTATGACCGCAGCGGACTTTTGAGTCCGCCTTTCTTGCTGTAATTGATATCGAAAGAAAGGATACCTTTTTACAAAGGTCAATAACTTTATGAATAATAATGTACTTGATTCACTTCTCAAAATTGGAATTACCCCCACGGATGAACTTTTATTTGAGCCGCTTTCTGAGCATGCTGCGAATTGGCAGGGCTTTTCCGAAGTGGAAAACATTTCAGAATATTTTGAAGCGGTACAGTGTTACATTAAAACGGTGGCACTTTCTTTTGCCGATCACGGAGTCCGTTTCCACTCTCTTGACGGTGTGATGATCTCTCCTTTTGCTGAAATAGGGGAGGGAACCTTAATATTTCCCAATGTCCAGATAAGGCACGGTGTAAAAATAGGAAAAAATTGCGTCATCGGCTCCGGAAGTGTCATTGAAAATTCAACTATAGGAAATAATTGTGTTATCAATGCCACTCAAATATATGAATCGGTTCTTGACGATAATGTGAAAATCGGGCCGTTCTGTCACGTTCGTCCTAATACGCATCTTTGCAGCGGGGTCAAGATAGGAGATTTTGTTGAAATAAAAAATTCAACAGTAGGATGCGATACACATGCCTCCCACTTAACTTACATAGGCGACAGCGATGTAGGAGAACGAGTTAACTTTGGATGTGGGACTGTTACAGTCAACTATGACGGCAAAAATAAATTCCGTACAGTTATAGGAAACGATGTATTTATTGGCTGCAATTCTAACCTTGTTGCCCCCGTTACTATTGCTGACAACGGATATACCGCAGCAGGTTCAACCATAACCGATAATGTCCCGGAAAACGCTCTTGCCATAGCACGGGCAAGACAAGTGAATAAAGACGGCTGGGTAAGTAAAAAACGCCAGAAAGACATCAACAAAAAATGAAGGAGCCAAACAGAGATTTTTAAATTTAAGGCAATACCGCACGATGATTGTTGTGCAGCAGCGCCGCCAGATTTTTTGTCAGACAATACAAATTGAGGAGGCAAAAGCGACTTCTCTGCCGATGAAATTTGTGAAGTATGACGGAATAGAGGCAAGCATATGCATATGCGCAATAAAGGCGTTAGCTGTACTGCCTTAAGGAATTCACTGAATAATCGTCACGGATCTTTCCGATTGATTTATTGTCCGTCATCGTAAAAAACTTGAAATAATAACTCTACTCCCGCGTTTTTTGCCTTGCCGTTCAAAAAATCATCTCAGAAATCTGCATAGCCGATTTATTCAGCGATTCCTTAACACGGAAGGTTTTGATTGAAAAATTTCCGGTCTCTTTTTGAGAAAATTAAATGACAAGTATTTTTGATTTGTTTAAAAAAATCGAGACATCGCCGCAGTCTGCAATGCCTATTACTCATATAATCGCCGGACTTGGGAATTATGGTACAGAATATGAAAATACAAGACATAATGCAGGTTTTTCTGCAATTGATTTTTATGCTGAAAGCAAAAAGATTAATATTAACCGCCTTAAATTTGATGCTTTGACTTCCGAAGCTATAGAAAGCGGGAAAAGAATTCTTCTCATGAAGCCGCAGCTATATATGAACCGTTCCGGCGAGTCTATAAAAAAAGCTGCGGATTACTATAAAATTCCGCCCGAAAATATTATAGTAATTTGCGATGATATAAATCTTGATGTCGGTAAGCTGCGTATACGTCGAAAAGGGAGCGACGGCGGACAGAAGGGGTTACGAAATATAATAGAAAACCTGGGAACGGACGCTTTTCCCCGCATAAGGCTCGGAGTCGGAAAGGTACCGCCGGATGGTGATATTATCAGCTGGGTACTTGGGAGACTGCCGACAGACCAAAGAGAAGCATTCCGCTGCTCAGCAGAAAAAATTCCAGCAATAATATCGCTCCTTCTTGATGGAAATATTGAAAAAGCAATGTGTGAGTTTAACTGATGAATATAATAAGTGGACAACTAAGAAATGAACGGGAATACAGAGAACTTTCGGCTTCCATAAAAGATCAGCTTTCAAGCCGTATACCTCGTCCCGCAAGAATGATCGGTCTTTGCGAGGGTGCAAGAAATGCAATGATATCCGCTCTTATTGAGGACGCGGGAAGCAAGCTGAAAAAAAAGCCGATGCTGCTTATAGTTTCTGATGAAAAAGAAGCCATGCGAAGCTATACAGCACTCTCCGAAATGGGCCATGCCCCTACTGTATTCAGCTTTAGAGATTATGTTTTCTACAATATTACCGCCTCCCATGAATATGAGCATGAGAGGCTTGGCGTATTGATATCCATACTTGATAATAGCTGCGATGTGGTAATAACCACTCCGGATGCAGCATTACAGTATACAATTCCGGCTGTAAAACTCGAAAAATCAACCATGACAATTTGCTCAAACGATGCAATAGATATGAATTTCTTAAAGAGATTTCTTGTCGACAGCGGTTACAGTATGGTGGAAATGGTAGACGGTGTGGGACAGTTTTCCGTCAGAGGCGGAATCATTGATATTTTTCCTCCCGGATATGAATATCCTGTTCGTCTTGAGCTTTTCGGTGATGATATCGACAGTATGAGTTTTTTTGATATTATTTCACAAAGACGTACAGATTCCGTCGATTCTGTAAAAATTACTCCGGCAAGAGAAATTCTTACTGATTCTGAGACACTTGAAAAGCTGACAAGAATAATTTCATCACAACTAAAAAAAGTAAAAGACGATCGTACTGTCGATATTCTTGCCTCAGAACTGGAAGCCATAAAAGCTCAATCAGAACTTCGTTTTGTCGATAAATATATTAGCGTTGTTTATCCGGAAAAAGAATGTTTGCTTAATTACTTCAGCCGTGACTCAGTTGTTGTTTGCGAGGAATTTTCTGCAATATCCGAAAGAATCAAATCCTATGAATGGCATCAGAAGCAGGAGGTTACTTCCTTGCTTGAAGAGGGAACAATTTCCGCAGCCAATGCAGATTACGGTAAATGGTTCGACGATTTTCTTTATTTCATTGGTTCTCATGCGGGGGTAATAGCCGATTCTTTCATGAGCAGTATATCTGAGCTTAAATTTTCTTCTACCTTCAGTATTCCCACAAAGCAGACAGTTTCTTACAGTGAAAATCTTGATTTGCTTACCGAAGATCTCAACGCTTACAATAAAAGCGGTTTTTCCACTGTTATCCTATGTGAAAACGAGGTTATGGCAAAGAATCTTCGAAATATGATCGACGGCGACCGTTTTGCTGTACCGATTATTAAGCCTGAGGAACTATTCCCCGATAAGGTTTCTACCGTTATTACCTTTGGCATCAATATAACCGGTTTTGAATTAACCGCGTCAAAATTTGCTGTTATGTCAACCTATCCTGCCGGAAGCTCATACTCACGCTCTTCTATTACGTTAAAAAAACGAAAAGGAAGAAAAAAAACTGCCCAGGAAAAAATTATGTCCTATGCAGATCTCGCAGCAGGGGACTATGTTGTTCATGTAAATCACGGGATCGGTATGTTTCTCGGTATTGAGAGCGTTACTGTTGAAGGTATAACACGAGATTACATGAAAATAAAATATGCCGGAACCGACATGCTGTATCTTCCTTGTGATCAGCTCGACAGCATTTCAAAATATATAGGCGCCAAAGGAGAAGACGGCACACTTAAGCTCTCACGTATGGGCGGAGCAGAGTGGGGAAAAGCAAAGAGTCAGGTTAAAGCAGCTGCAAAGGAGATGGCAAAAGATCTGATTAAGCTCTATGCTGAGCGTCAAAGACGTCCGGGGTTTGCTTTTGCTCCGGATGACGATATGCAGAGAGATTTTGAAGCGGCTTTTCAGTATTCCGAAACGGAGGGACAGCTTCAAGCGATAAAAGAAGTAAAGCAGGATATGGAGCTTCCTCGTCCGATGGACAGACTACTGTGCGGGGATGTTGGCTTTGGAAAAACCGAAGTAGCAATAAGAGCCGCTTTTAAAGCGGTTGAATCCGGCAAACAGGCTGCAATTCTTGTGCCTACGACTATTCTTGCTCTTCAGCATTATCAAACGCTCTTGTCTCGTTTGAGGGGCTTTCCTGTAAAGGTAGATATGCTGTCAAGATTCAGAAGCTCAAAGCAACAGCAAGAAACATTAAGACGTCTGCGTCGGGGAGAGATTGATATTCTTGTCGGTACACACCGAATCGTATCAAAGGATATCGTATTTAAAGATCTTGGACTTGTCATTGTTGATGAAGAGCAACGCTTTGGAGTAGCGGCGAAAGAAAAGCTGAAGCAGCTTTCCTCCGGCGTCGATACTCTGACACTTACCGCAACTCCGATTCCGAGAACACTTAATATGGCAATGAGCGGAATAAGGGATATGTCTGTCTTGGAAGAAGCACCCAATGACCGGGTTCCTGTGCAAACCTATGTTCTTGAGTTTGATGAGATAATTATTGCAGAAGCGATAAAAAAGGAACTTCGCCGAGGAGGGCAGGTCTTCTATCTCCACAATCGTGTTGAATCAATGCCGGACGTCCTTGCAAGAGTTTCCTCGATGGCGCCGGACGCCCGTATAGCGGTTGCTCATGGTAAAATGGAAAAAGAGGAGCTTTCCGATATTTGGAGAGCCATGCTTAACGGTGAAATTGATATTCTTATCAGTACAACGATTATTGAGGCAGGAGTTGATGTCCCGAATGCCAATACCCTTATTATTGAAAATGCCGATAAGCTTGGGCTTGCTCAGCTTCACCAGATAAGGGGGAGAGTAGGGCGTTCTTCAAGGAGAGCTTATGCATATTTTACTTATAAGAGAGGAAGCGTGCTCACAGATATTGCTTCTAAACGACTTGGCGCTATACGGGAATATACTGAGTTCGGATCCGGATTTAAGGTTGCGCTGCGCGATCTTGAGATAAGAGGTGCAGGGAATCTCCTTGGTGCAGAACAGCACGGTCATATGGAAACCGTTGGATATGATATGTATATGCGTATTCTTAATGAGGCTATTCTGGAAGAAAAGGGAGAAGCGCCCGTTAAAAAGACGGAATGCACCGTCGATATGAATATCAGCGCATATATTCCTGAGTCATATATAAAAAGTTCTGTTCAGAGAATTGATGTCTATAAAAAGATTTCACTTGTTGAAAATGTTGAAGATACCGTTGACATTATTGATGAGCTTCTTGACAGATACGGAGAGCTTCCTAAACCTGTATCGGCTCTGCTTGATATATCTCTGCTGCGTTCTCTCGGCTCTGAGTGCGCTCTTACCAAAATACAAAAGCGTGGGAATTCCGTTATCTTTTATCCGGAAAAAATTGATATTCGAATATGGACACTTCTCGCTTCCGATAGACGCGGAAGCCTGCTTATGAGTCTTGAATTGAAGCCGTATGTCACGCTTCGTTTGAAAAATAAACAAGATGCCACAGATGCCGTAACAGATGTTTTGAATGCATATATTGAAATTAAAAATAAATCGCCGCAGCCCTGATACGGTGTTGAAAGATGCTAAAATAGAAAGGATTTCATAAAAATGAAAAAGATTGCACTGCTGCTTGTTATGACAATTCTTATTCCATCCTTGCTTTTTTCCTGTTCCGATGCAAAATATGAAGCTGTTATGGAATATAACGGGATAGAACTTAAGGAAAATATGTACTTCTATTGGCTTTCGACTTTTAAGAGAAATATTCTTGCTTCCTACTCCGATGCATATGACAATGATACTTTTTGGAAAGCGCAATACGATGAAACGAGAACCGTTGAGGATTATTTCACGGAGATTATTAATCAAAAAATAATGAACTATCTTATCTCGCAAAGCCTTTTCAAAGAAAATAATCTCAAGCTTTCGTCAGATGTGAAAAATTCTATAAGTGCCGACATAAAAGAAAAGATTGAATATTACGGAAGCCGCAGCGAGCTTAATTCTGAATTACAGCACCTCATGTTAAATATAAGTTCCCTTGAAGATGTTTATACATGGGAAGAAAAGCATGACGCGGTATATGATTATCTATATGGAGAAAACGGTGTGGAAGCAATCTCGGATCAAGGGATCATTGATTATTATACCCAAAACTATTCAAGAATAAAATATATTGTTTTTTACACCACAAAAATCAAGACGGATGAAGAAGGTAATTATGTTTACGACAACGAGGGACAGCTTGTTACAGAAGATATGACGGAAGAGGAACTCAATGACAAAAAGAAAAAGATTGAGGAATGTTATAAAAAACTTGAAAGCGGAGCTTCCTTTGAGGATATGCGCAAAGAGTACAGCGAATATAATACCTCAGCTTATCCGAACGGCTTTTTTGTTTCTTCAAATGAGCTTCAGACATGGGGACCTGACATAATACTCGGCGCTTCTAAAGCAAAAACAGGAGAAATATTCAGAGTTGATGAAGCGGCTGCGGTATACCTCGTTTTAAAATGCGATCTGACTGATCTTTCCGAATTGAGTGATACTGATATTGAACAGCTTTCAAGCTTGAGTGTATATGCTACAAGAGAACTTTATAATGCAAAATTCAGTGAACTGTCTGAAAATGTGAAGGTTAATACCGAAATTCTTTCAAAATACAAGCTTTCTGAAATTGAAGCAAATCCCTACTATTCTTTTTGATTTCTATAATATCATCAGTTGTATTTGCATATTTGAAACAAATTTTAAATTTATGCAATCAATTTTTGAATTTTCTATTGACAAATCATGCTTGTATGTATTATAATTTATAACATTAGTTAACTAAAGTTCGAGATAAAAAACGGACATTATGCGACTTTTCAATGTAAATTTTTTTTAAAGAAAGGTGTTCAGACATGAAATCTTTTAAGCGTATTCTTTCAATTTTCCTTATTCTTCTGCTTTCTGTCGCTGTTTTTGCAGGATGCGATAAGGGCAGTAAAACCATTGCAGATCCCGTTCCTGATAAAGATGGAAATATAACGCTTCTTGTTGGCGGAATCGGTGCATTAACCGGAGATTATGCGGTATACGGTACTGCTGTCAAGAACGGCGCTCAGCTTGCAATTGATGAAATTAATGCTGCAGGCGGCGTAAACGGACTTAAGTTTGCTCTTGATTTTCAGGATTCGCAGGGAAATCCCGAGGCTGCAGTGAGCGCATACGGAAACCTTATTGACAAAGGTATGGTTATTTCGCTCGGAGGTGTTATGTCCGGCGAAACATCGTCTATTGTTGCTGCTGCGAAAGATGATGGTATCTTTATTCTCACTCCTTCCGGTTCTGCAAAGAACTGCATCGAGGGAAATGATAATGCATTCAGACTTTGCTTTAATGATCCACAGCAGGGAACTGCTTCTGCCGATTTTATATCGGAAAATGACCTCGCCAAGAAGGTGGCGGTATTCTATCAAAGCGATCTTGATTACAGCGTCGGTCTTTATGAAACCTTCAAGGCTCAGTGTCAAAAACTTGGAATTGAGATAGTTGTGGAAAAATCTTTTACGAAGAGTAATATGACCGATTTTTCTACTCAGATAAACGCTATAAAATCCAGTGAAGCAGAGCTTGTATTTATCCCGATTTATGCTTCTGAGGCTGCAACGTTTTTAACTCAGGCCAGATCTGCCGAACTTAACGATGTTACATTTTTCGGATGTGACGGTATTGACGGAATTCTTGAAAAAATCACCGGAGATACCTCGATTGTTGAAGGACTCATGATGCTTACGTCTTTTGCTTCCGACTCAACCGAAGAAGATGTTGTGCGTTTTGTGAAAACATATAAAGATAAGTACGGTGCAGATCCGAATCAGTTTGCTGCTGACGGATATGACGCGATTTATACTATCAAAGCAGCTATCGAAGAAGCCGGCTTTTCAAAGGATAATGTTAAGGACTTCCAAAAGGGACTTGTTTCCGCAATGACAAAAATTGAAGTCGACGGCGTTACCGGTACTATGACTTGGACTGCCGATGGAGAGAATAATAAGGGAGCTATGGCTCTTATATTCCGCGATGGCGTTGCTGTTGCTTATACAAAATAATTCATTCTTTCCCTATATGAGATCAACAGTGAGAGAGGAGGAATACCTCCTTTCTCACGTTGTCGGTTTTACGGAAGTTTTTTGTACCAAAAGTGAGGAGGACATCAAATTATGACCGATTTTTTACAGACGTTAGTCAGCGGTCTGAGTCTTGGCAGTATCTATGCGCTTATCGCACTTGGATATACCATGGTTTACGGTATTGCAAAAATGCTGAATTTTGCGCACGGTGATATCATTATGGTGGGCGCATATGCTGTTATATCAACAGTAATGCTTTCCGATAGTATTCCGGGACTGGTTGCAGTTGTTATAAGTATCATTGTGTGCGTTGTTTTGGGTATTACAATCGAATTTTTTGCGTATAGACCGTTAAGAAAGGCCCCTTCACTCTCTGTTCTTATTACTGCCATTGGAGTGAGCTATTTGCTCCAAAATCTTGCGCTGTTGATTTTTGGATCCGAACAGAAATCCTTTCAGCTTGATTTCTTTAATAAAATCAAGCCAATCTATATCGGTGGAGTTTATATAAACGGTATAACACTGCTCACACTCATTGTTACAGTTATCATTATGGTAGGACTCACACTTTTCATAAACAAAACAAGAATGGGAAAGGCTATGCGTGCCGTCTCCGAGGATAAAGAAGCAGCCGAGCTTATGGGAATTAATGTGAATAAAACAATAACTCTCACTTTTGCCATTGGTTCTGCTCTTGCGGCAGCAGCTTCTATCTTTTATGGAGGAGCCTATACATATATTAGACCTACGACCGGTTCTATGCCCGGAATAAAAGCATTTACCGCAGCAGTCTTTGGTGGAATAGGATCAATACCCGGAGCCATGCTTGGCGGGATTATGCTTGGCGTAATTGAAAAATTTGCAGAGAACGCGCTCTCACAATGGTCGAATGCTATCGTATTCATCGTTCTTGTAATAGTTCTTGTTGTTAAGCCTACCGGTCTGCTTGGCAAGAAAATCAGTGAGAAGGTGTGATTTTATGAAAAATGATTTATCAAAGAAAATTTTTTCTCGTGACAAAGTAACGTTATATATTATTGCTGTCATTTATATAATTCTATCTTCTCTTTTATATACAGGCGGTCTCAGCCGACAGATAACCAATATGCTGATTCCTGTTTCCTGTTATATCGTTCTCGCGGTATCTTTGAATCTTGTCGTCGGACTTCTCGGAGAACTGTCTCTCGGACATGCAGGCTTTATGTCTGTTGGTTTGTTTTCGGGCTGCCTTGTATCCATCGCTCTTGAAAATTACCTTCCTATCGCTGCAAGGCTTCCCATTTCCATGATTTTTGGAGGAATTTTTGCTGCAATTGTAGGGTTTATTGTCGGGTTACCGGCACTTAGGCTGAGAGGGGATTATCTTGCTATTGTTACTCTTGCCTGCGGTGAAATTATAAAAGATATAATCAATAATCTTAGTATAACCGGCGGAGCTCTTGGTCTCAATACGCTGAAAATATATTCGAAACCTGTCGTTTTGCTGCCCTTCGCAATCATTCTGGTTTTTATAACAGTGTTGGTAGCCATGAATTTAAAGCACTCCCGACATGGCAGAGCAATAACCGCTATTCGTGATAATAGAATCGCTGCTGAAGCAAGCGGGATTAATATTACATATTATAAACTTCTTGTATTTGTAATTGCCGCTTTTTTTGCCGGTATGGCAGGAGTTCTTTACGGTCATGCTTATTCAAATATCAAGTCAACATTATTTGATTATAATATGTCAATCGAAATACTTGTTATAGTTGTTTTGGGGGGAATGGGAAGCGTTCGCGGTTCTGTGATTGCAGCAATTATTTTAAGATCTCTTCCTGAATTGTTAAGAGAGTTTTCCGATATCAGAATGCTGCTTTACTCAATTCTTTTGATTGCAATCATGCTTCTTAATTCTTCTCCAAAATTTGCTGAGATCCGTGGAAGGCTTTCAATAAAAAATGTAATTCTCTATTTTAAGAAAAATAAAACTTTAGTCGGCAAGGAGGATAAGTAATGGATAAAAAATCTTCAAAACTTGTTCCGCTCCCTTCTAATGCTTTCGTACCTGAGCGAGACGTTGATAAAAGCCCGATACTCGAAGCAAGACATCTCGGGATTGATTTTGGAGGCTTGACTGCTGTAGACGATTTTTCTTTGATAATAGGAAGAACAGAAATTGCAGGACTCATAGGACCAAATGGTGCGGGAAAAACCACAGTATTCAATTTGCTGACAAATGTGTACCATCCGACAAGAGGATCGATTATGCTTGACGGATATAATACCTACGGTAAAACAACCGCTCAGGTAAATAAAATGGGAATTGCCAGGACTTTTCAAAATATACGTTTGTTTTCCAACATGACGGTTCTTGATAATGTTAAAGTCGGTTTACATAACGAAATGAAAGAAAACATTTTTGAGGCTATGACACACTTTTTCGGGTACACCCGTGCCGAAAAACTCGCAAACGAACGTGCCTATGAGCTTCTGGATTTCTTTAATATGGCTGATTTATCTAAATCATTAGCGGGAAGTCTTCCTTACGGTGCACAGCGACGTCTTGAAATTGTCAGAGCGCTTGCAACCAATCCCAGCATTCTTTTATTAGACGAGCCTGCCGCCGGCATGAATCCTTCAGAGACTGCAGAATTAATGGAAAACATATCCAAAATCAGAGATACATTCCAAATCGCTATACTTCTTATAGAGCATGATATGAATCTTGTTATGGGAATATGCGAAGGAATATGTGTTTTGAATTATGGTAAAGTTATTGCAAAAGGTTCACCTGATGAAATAAAATCGGATCCTCGCGTAATCGAAGCCTATCTCGGAAGAAAGGACGGTAAATGAGGATGCTAATTGTCAATAACATAAATGTTTATTATGGAAAAATTCATGCCATTAAAGATGTATCCTTTGAGGTTAACAATGGAGAAATTGTTGCACTTATCGGTGCCAATGGCGCGGGAAAATCTACAATACTCAAAACAATATCCGGACTTTTACGAACCAAAACCGGCTCAATAGTCTTTGATAATGAAAATATCACTCATACCGAATCCCATAAATTAATTACAAAGGGAATGGCTCATGTACCTGAAGGAAGAAGAATTTTTCTACAGATGACGGTTATGGAAAATCTTGAAATGGGTGCCTTCATTAGGAAAGATAATTATAAAAAAGATATTGAAGTCGTTTTTTCTCGTTTTCCAAGACTCTATGAGCGCAAAAATCAAATTGCAGGAACCTTATCGGGCGGCGAACAGCAAATGCTTGCAATGGGACGTGCTCTTATGAGCAGCCCCAAACTTCTCATGCTTGATGAACCATCGATGGGACTTGCGCCAATTCTTGTGGATCAAATTTTCAGCATAATCAAAGAACTTCATTCTGCCGGTACAACAATTTTGTTAGTCGAACAAAACGCCGAAAAAGCGCTTGCAATCGCTGATCGGGCATATGTACTTGAATCCGGATCAATAGCCCTTAGCGGTACAGGTAAAGAACTTGCTGCAAGCGATAAAATAAAAAAAGCTTATCTTGGCGGATAAAATTATAATTGTCCGAAAGCTTCCGATAAACTTTCGGACAATTATAATTTTGGAGTTAATTACAATCCAAAATAGTTCTACATATTGAGCTTTCCGTTCACATTCATCTACCAATACCGTAAACAGATTGAAAGTATTATCACGGTCTGCTCATCTTATCGGATTATTGATTTACACAGTTTTAACCTTGCCCTCGAAGTTTAAAAAGGGAAAAAGCGATAACAGATGAAGATATCCAAATTATTTACAATCACGTTCTATCGATAAACAATCTTATTTTCTTTTTATTGTAGCCACATATAATGTGATTCTGGGATTGTATCTGAAAGACTTTTCCGTACTCTCACAAGCGCGTATATAACGTTCTATTTCTGTTAATAGACGAGATTTAAGGACGAACGAACGTGACGAAGCTATCGAGGATTTGATACAGAGCTCAATGATAAGACTTATCATGTGTTTTGCTCGACCAATATAGTTTCAGAAGTAGAAAAATATGTTATCACCAAAAGAGATTATGCAATTAATTCAAAGCTTAGTTTGGCTTCTTGCCGGTGTAGGTGTTTTTATTGTCGGTATGAATTTCATGGGTGATGCTTTGGAAAAAAGTGCCGGCAATGGAATGAAACGACTTCTTGAACGAATCAGCAATAATCGTTTTTCAGGTGTTGGTATCGGCGCGGGCGTTACCGCTATCATTCAAAGTTCATCCGCAACAAGTGTAATGGTTATCGGTCTCGTTAATGCAGGGGTTATGACTTTGATGCAAGCGACTCCCATCATTATGGGCGCTAATATCGGTACAACTATCACGGGGGTTTTGGTTGCTCTCAAAAACGATTATTTTAATATGGTAATGTACCTTCTTGCTTTTGCCGGTGTTGAGCTTTTTCAAAAAGGAAAAAATCAAGATTGCCGGTAGTCTTTGCTGTGGTTTAGGTCTGATCTTCGTTGGACTTGAAGTTATGAGTAGCGAACAGGCTTTTGGAAATCCTCTTGTTGAGAACCTGTTTACAGAAATTTTTAAGAAGATTGATTTCCCGCTTTTGCTTATTTTAGTTGGCGTTATATTTACCGGACTTATTCAGAGTTCTTCCGCATCAACAGGTGTTGTTATTACAATGGTTGGGGCCGGTGTGCTACCACTTGACTTAGCACTGTTTATCGTGCTTGGTGCCAACATTGGTACTTGTGTTACGGCATTGCTTGCTTCTGTTGGGGCAAATGCAAACTCCAAACGTGTAGCCCTTATACATTTTACATTCAATGTTATAGGTACTGTTTTCTTTACAGCTATTATTTGGATATTCAGAGACCCTGTTGTAAATATGCTGCTTTCTTTGTTTCCCGGAAGTGATCCCATGTCGTTGCAAATGCGTGTTTCTATCTTCCACGTTATCTTTAATGTAACCACCACTTGTTTACTGCTTCCGTTTGTAAAGCATCTTGTGAATTATTCCTGTGCAGTTATTAAGGATAAGAAGCCAACCGAGGAAACTTTAACACTTAAATTTGTGGATGAAAGACTTCTTTCCATGCCATATATCGCACTTATGCAAGTTAAGAAAGAAATTGATTATATGATTTCTTTGGTGGAGGAAAATTCGAATCTTTCTTTTGTAGCAATGGATACCGGATCAGCAGAACATGGCACGACTATTCGAAGAAATGAAGAGATAATCGACTTTACAAACAGTGCGCTAACCAGATATTTGATTAAACTTTCTGCTGATGTAGAAGAAAGTGATGCGAAAGTAATCGGTTCTTATTTTCATGTCCTCAATGACTTGGAACGCATCGGAGACCATGCCGAAAATTTCCATGAGATAGGTCTTGAAATGATAGACCGTAAGATATCTTTCAGCGATCAGGCACGAGAAGGAATAATGACTATGCGTGATACGGTAATGCAGATGTTTGTTATTTCCAAGGATACATTTGAAAATTTGGACAGGGAAAAGCTATCTGAGCTTACTCGCTTAGAGGAAAGCGTTGACGATATGAAAAAAGAACTCATTTCCGGGCACTTTTCCAGACTTGCGGAAGGAAATTGTAGTATTGATGTAAGTCCGTATTATTCATCCGTCATTGTGGGACTTGAGCGTGTTGCAGACCACCTTGTAAATGTTGGATACAGCATTGTGAATCCTACCGGTTCTCAAAAAGAGAATTATTAAGACAAACTTAAAGCGCGGCGTTCACAACAACATCGCGCTTTTACTATTTGTTGTCTCTACTTGATTCTTTGATACTGAAGATCAAATTATTTATAATTTATAGTTCCCTTAATTATACTAAATTTTTATTTAGTATAATTACACGTGTCTCCGCCCACGGGGCGCGCCTGTTGGTGCCTCTGGATGTGGTCCCCTGCGTGGCGTTTCGTTCCCAAGGATTGCGCGCCTGCGGGCGCGCTCTTACGGCGCTTCC